>CAMYIK010000030.1 GCA_947258365.1 uncultured Thermoleophilia bacterium
ATCGGCGCAATCGATCCCCGTGGCATCGTCGCGGCCTCGACCGCGGCGGCGTTCACCGGCAGCCTCGCGGCCGCCGATCTCAGAGCGATTTCCTCTTGCCGGTCGTGTTCGGGGTCATCCTCGGCACCGGCGTCGTCTACGGCCTGGCAGCAAAGCCCATCGCGAGGGCACTTCGGGTCGTCAAGCCGCAGGCCAGGGGCATGGGGCTCGTCGGCCACGATCCATGGCTGCTCGATCTCGGCGCCCGGTTGCATGAGCTCGGAGCATCGGTGGTGGTGGTCACGTCCCAGCCGCCTGAGGCCGCCCGGGCCGCCCAGAACCGCAGCGGAGTCCCGGTGCTCTCGCTCGCCGACACCGAGGCGACTGTCAGGGGCGCGGTGCTTCACGCCGATGTCGGCCAGGCGGCTCTCTGCGCGCCGGCCAACACCACGCTTGACCTGCTCGACGCCCACCTGATCGGTACCATGGGCCGTCGCAAGGTGTTTCGCCTACCCGACAGCCGGAGAACCGGCGCCCTCGGCCGGCGAGTGCTCGCGGGCCGAAGCGCCCATCCCTTCGGCCGCGGAGTGACCCTGCAGGACGTCGAGGCCCGTGTCGATGCGGGCGCAGCCGTCAAGGTAATCGACCAGCCCCCGAGCGACGTGGTCTTGCCGCTCGCCGCCGTGGGGCCGGATGGCGCTGTGAATCTCCAGCCGGGCGCTCAGGCGCCAGGCCCCGATGACACCGTCATCGGGTTGGTCGGCTCTCCGACCGGGGATGCTCAGTCGTCGCCCTAGCCGCATCTCCTGGGCACGGCCGGCGGCGGAATGACCACCCGGCGCGCGCCTCGCGTCTGCGTAAGGAACCGCCCGGCGGCAACGACGCCCGCAGCGGCTCGGCCTTACCGCCCTACCCGTTCGGGATTGTGCCGAATCGGTCTAGCCAACGGTGGCAGCCGGCGCATAGCGTGAGGGGTGTCGGCGGTTGAGGTCGGTAGCGAAATGCCTTTGATCACACAAGGAGACGCACAGTGACTAATAAGAAGAAGGGCAACAGGCGTCGCCACCTTGATCGACGGCAAGGGCACGGGCCAGACGGGCCAGTTCTTGGCGATCGACGGCGGCTGGGCCGAGGAGTGAGCGGCACAGATGACGCTGGGAAGGCTGCCGAGGCGATCGAGCGCGCACAGGAGGGCGTATCGCACACGGTCGCTGAGGCGCTCGAGGTGCGGGCCGGGCTCGACCTCGCTCGCGCACGGGCCCGCGCGGAGGTCGATGAGCGCTCGAGCGAGCTTGGTCGGTACATCGGGGACCTCGAGCCGGATGTCCGAGCCACCGGCGAGTACCTCAGAGAACGGGGCCGCGACGAGGTGGCTGACCTGCTCGACCAGATCGCCGACCGCATGCAGGGCGCCAGCCAGTACCTTGAGTACGCGGACGTCGATCGACTGACCAACGACCTCGCGCATGAGGTGCGTGAGCGGCCGGCCGTGGTCCTCGCCGCTGCGGGCGCGCTCGGGCTTGCCGCCGCGCGGGCGCTTCGCGCCGACCGGCCGGACGCCGACGGCTCGGACCTCGCCGAAGGGCACGAACCCGTGAGCGCTGCGGAAGCTACGACTGGCGAGGGATCGGCCACGGGAACCGAGGCAGTCGGTGACTGATCGAGCAACGCGCGACGCCGCCTCTCACCGCTCGATTGGCGGTCTGCTTTCGAGCCTCGCCGCCGACGCCGCCGGCCTGCTGAGCCTGAGGCTCGAGCTCGCCCGGGCGCAGGCGATGAACCAATTGAAGCGCGTCGTGCTGGGGATCGCGATGTTCGCCGCAGCAGTGATTCTTGCTCTGGCCGCCCTCGGCGCGCTGACCGCCAGCGCCATCGCTGCGCTCAACCTTGGGATGCCCCTCTGGCTGGCCGCGCTCATCGTCGGAGTCGTCCTGGTGCTCGTCGCTGCGGCGCTGGTGGCGTTCGGCCGATCCCAGCTCAGAAAAGCGAGCACCACTGCGCCCGCGAACCTGGTCGCCGGAGTCAAGGAGGACGCTGAGGCGATCAAAAAGAGCTTCAACGCGGGCTACGCATCAGAGCCCAGCCAGCAATAGCGGCGCGCAGGAGGCGACGTGTCACGATCAACCGAAGAGATCCAGCGCGACATCGACGCGACCACGAGCCGCCTGCGAGATACCTCAGCGGCCCTCGGATACAAGGCCGACGCACCGGCTCGAGCCGGCGAGGTGCTTCGCCAGAAGGTCGGCACCGCGAAACAGCAGCTCGCGAGCGAAGTGAAGGCCCAGCTTGGCCGTCGCGAGGGGGGCCGCGGTCGCGGCCGGTCCGACGCAGCATCTCCCGGCGATCCGGTCTCTCACGGCGAGAGCCAGCAGGAGAGTCCGTCACCGGCGACGGAGGCCCGGAAGGAGAATGCGCTGCTGCTGGGACTGGGTGCGGCTGTCGCCGGGGCGATCGCGGGACTCACGCTTCCGCTATCAGAGTCACGCTCAGACGAGGAGCAGCCTGCCCAGCGGGAGAATGAGGTGACTTCGCAGGTGCAGCCCGCGGTGGATGACGTGGGCGATGCGGGAAGTGGCCCTTAGCCGGCCTTCGAGGCCGAGGCCGCGTGAGGCGACCTCGGCCTGCTGTGACGCCTTTCAGAGCTCTGAGGCCACAGGGCCTCCGAGCGGCTACTTCTCCAACGCCGCCTTGGCGTACTCCCAGCGCGCGGTGAGCGCGAAGAGCACAGCCAGATCGAGGCCGACGCGGTCGTTCATCAGCAGCACGAAAGGCGTACACCTCCCCGCGCGTACTGACGACTCTTCCGTCGAGTGTGCTGACGCCGTTGATGTGGCAGATTTTCGCCGGAACCCGAGGGCCGGCGTTACTGTCCCTGTGGCCCCGCCCGTCGCAACGGACGCCGTTCGCGAGCCGATGATGGCTGGTCTGCTGCGGGTCAGTCTGTGTCGACCTGGTCGAAGATGTCGAGCATCCCGGTGTGTTGGCCGACCTCGATGATGCGGCCGTCGGGATCGCGTACATAGCAGCGCATCTCGTATCCGTGGTTGTCACGCGGTGGGGTGATGAACTCGACTCCACGGGCCGACCAGTCGCGATAGACGCCCTCGATGTCAGAGACTCGGATGTTCATGAACGCGTCAAAGCGGTCGACATCGATTGGGGGCGCCAGGACCACATCCGGCTGGTCGGGGGTACCGGTTCCGCCTTCGGCAACGATCACCCACGTATTCGCAACTCTCACGAACGTTGGCGCCTCGGGTGATTCGAAGACGATCTCCCCGCCGAGCTTCTCGGAGTAGAACCGACTGGTTTCGGCGGCGTCAGCTGCGACGACCAGCTGCGTGACCAACATCCCATCGTCTGGGAACGGCAAGTCGGATCGGCTCATTGTCTCTCCCTCTAGGCGCTCAGAAGGCCGAACCCGGTGCCGTGCAACCATGCGGACGTGCCGGCTCGCCCGGCTCCGGGCACGGACCGGTACCCCGTTTCGCTTCCGGGAGGCCAATCGGCACGCCGCACATCGCCCGCTGGGGCTCCGCGTCAGTCTCCCTCGTCGGGCCCGTCCCCGGGGTCAGAGCTGGGCTGATCGCTGCCATCGCCCTCTCCGTCGCCGGGTAGCACGCCCATATCGACAGCGATGCGGATGTCGCGCTTGGACTGCGCGCACAGCTCCCCGGCGCTCTCGAGCGCCTCGGCGATCAACTGCACGGACATGGTCGCGACCTGCCTGTCGGCGGCCATGCGCTCGAAGATCTCGGCGGGATCGAGCGCGGCGAGCTCGCAGAAGGTCCGCACCCCGAAGGCGTCTTGGAACCAGGCTGCCCGGACCTTGCCGATGCGTTTGACGGCGGTCAGGTCGTCGCCCTTGGAGTGCGCGCACCTCTCCCGTGCGCTCTCGAGCGCCTCGGCGATCAGAGGCGCCGACATCGTCTCGACGTGCTCATCTACGGCCATGCACTCGAAGATCTCGGCGGGATCGAGCGCGGCGAGCTCGCAGAAGGTCCGCACCCCGAAGGCGTCTTGGAACCAGGCTGCCCGGACCTTGCCGATGTGTTTGACGGCGGTCAGGTCCTCGCCCCGGGTCCGCTGGATCTTGGCGATCTGCACTTGCACCTGCGACCCGATCTCGCGCGCCACCACGTCGAGTCGCTCAGCCGTGATCGCAGCGCGCGTACGGGCTGTGTCGCTGGCGGCGCGGTAAGCACCCTGCGCGGCGCTTCGCATGCGCTCGGAGCGCAGGGCCTGGGCCACGCCCAAGGCGCCACCGACCAGAGCGGCGGTGAGCGCGATTCGACTCTTCATGTCAACACTCCTTGATCTGCGTGCGAGGACGAAGACGACCTCGGTAGACCGGGTCTCCCTGATGGCTTTCGTCGCCTGCAGTGAATCAGGTGTCGTGGCTGTTCACTCAAGTGGTGATTCGTCGCGAGCCAGCTTGAGCCTAACGGGCACGGTCGAGTCGAATGTGCGCTGTGCTCGCACGGCCGTCTTTCGGCCCGGCTCAAGCGGGCTTTTCATGAGTAGCCGGGGGCAGGATTCGAACCCGCGACCTCCGGATCGTGAGCCGCATCTCGGGCCTTCCGACTGTGTCGCCCTAAGCCTTCATTCAACGGGATATCTCACATGGAGGCGGGGATCTCATTGCGAACGCGATGCGATTTGAGACTGGTCGCTGTGCATTGAGATCGTGCCGCCGGGGTCACAGCAGGGTCACCGCGAGTGGAAGCGCGTCGCGGTCGCGCTTCAGCGCGCGGAGGCTCGCGTGATTCCTGCCGGGCTGACCCCCGCGGCCATTCGCCACGGGGGTTGGGCGATCGCTTCAGGCCCCCTGGCCACGTCGATGGTCACAGAGGGTGACACCGGGCCATGCCCCTCGAAGCTATCCTCGACGCCGACAGCATCGAGAGATCCGGAGACCTGGCATGGCGAAGAAATCGAAGGCGCCCAAACCAACAGGAACAGTCGCAGAGGCCCGTGCAAAGAAGATGATCACCAACGACGCATATGACCGGGAGATGGCGCGGCTGCATGTCGAATTGGTCAAGCTGCAGGAATGGGTGCACCACTCCGGTGAGAAGGTTGTCGTGATCTTCGAAGGGCGCGACGCTGCAGGCAAGGGTGGCGTCATCAAGCGCATTACTGAACCGCTGAACCCAAGGGTCTGCCACGTCGCAGCACTTCCCGCACCGACGGAGCGGGAGAAGACCCAGTGGTATTTCCAGCGCTTCGTGCCCTATCTCCCTGCCGCCGGGGAGATCGTGCTTTTCGACCGTTCCTGGTACAACCGCGCCGGCGTCGAGCGGGTCATGGGCTTCTGCACCGAGGACGAATACCGGGAGTTCATGCGCAGCTGTCCGGAGTTCGAGCGCATGCTGATCCGATCGGGGATCCGGCTGATCAAATACTGGTTCTCGGTCAGCGACGCCGAACAGGAACGGCGTTTCCAGAGCCGCATTAAGCAGCCGATCAAGCGTTGGAAGCTCAGCCCAATAGACCTGGAATCCCGGATGCGCTGGGTTGAGTATTCCGAAGCCAAGGACGTCATGTTCGCCCATACCGACATCAAGCAAGCGCCCTGGTATGTCGTGGACGCCGAGGTCAAGAAGCATGCCCGGCTCAATTGCATCGCTCATCTGCTGAGCCTGATCCCCTATGAGGACCGGACCCCGCCGCCGATCGAGTTGCAGGAGCGTCCATCCGAGCGCGGCTATGTCCGGCCGCCGATCACGGACCAGACGTTCGTGCCAGCGCTCTATCCGTGAGTCGACGACCGTGGTGCGCCCCCCTGGAAGGCGATGTCTCCGATGTGCGCCGTCGTTAGCAAGGACTCGAGGCTCGGGGCGTCCGTGTACTCCACCTCGCCCGCCCACTGGGCGAATTGCGAGCCGCCCGGGTCGTCCCCGTAGCGCCCGGCCCAGACGAACGTGCGCGCCGGCACGGCATCCCCCGTCGCCAGGGAGCGGCGCACCGGCTGGGTGTAGACGCCGTTGGGCCGAGCCAGATCGACCATCACGGCCGTCCGCACGCATCAGTGGGCGATGCGGCGCATCCCATTCTCCTCGAAAGCGCGGCTGGCTCCGTTCGATATCAGCGGGGGCAGCTCGTTGGACGCCCAGTAGTGCGACGTCGCGTTTAGGTGCTCGTGGCACCGCGACGGATGTGGACCTTGATCTCGGCACGATCCTTCGAGCTCGACTGACGGGTCCGGCTCGTCTGGCGTCATGAGAACCCGCAAGCCTGCGATGCGGACATGGGTAGCAGGGGTGTGGCCGGGCGTAGACGGGATCTTCTGCGCACGAGCTCGAGTCCTCGGCGCGGAGACACCAGGATACTCGCCGCAGTAGTGTTGGCGAGTCTCAGCGTAACACCGCCTTTTTACCACGCCGACAGCGAGTCCACCGCGCCTCACTGTTGCGGCCTCCAAGGAGCAAATCGCCATGAGTGAACCTGTGGTCGTACCCACGTCGGCGGGCGTCGATGAGCGACGTGCATACGGGCGGGCACTCCGAGATGAGGTTCCGTTGGAGGCGCATGCAGAGGTCGGTCCCACGGAGGACCGGCCCGATCCAGTCGCCTTGTTGGTGGCTCAGGACGAGACGCGCCAACAAGAGTTGGTGCCGATTCGCCATGGCCGAATGCGCGTAACGCCCTTCACATTCTATCGAGGTGCGGCCGCGGTCATGGCGTCGGATCTGTCCCGGTCGGCGACTACCGGCGTGCGTGTGCAGTTGTGTGGTGACGCTCATCTTTCGAACTTCGGGGTCTTCAACGGCCCGGATCGTCGGTTGCTCTTCGATCTCAATGACTTCGACGAGACCGTGCCGGGGTCGTTCGACTGGGATCTGAAGCGCCTGGCAGCAAGTGTGGCGATCGCCGGTCGTAACAACGACCTGACAGCGAAGCAGATTCGATCAGCGACCCGTAGATCGGTACGTGGCTATCGCGAGTGGCTCACTCGAGCGTCGGAGGCGAGTCCGCTCGACCTCAACTACTTCCGGATCGATGTCGAGTCACTCGCCGAGCGAGAGAAGCTCCACAAGCGTTCTCGCAAGGCCACCGCGAAGGCAACCAGGAAAGACAGCCTGCGAGCCCTGAAGAAGCTGACCGAGGTGGTAGACGGACGGCGTCGGATCGTGAGCAATCCTCCGGTGATCATGCGCGTGGACGAGCTACTCGCCGGGAACGAACGTGAGCAAACAAAGGAGTTCTTCGAACGTTACGCGGCGACGCTGCCACCCAAACAGCGAGCTGTGATCGAGCGCTACCGATTCGTCGACATGGCGCACAAGATCGTCGGTGTCGGCAGCGTCGGCACCCGCTGCTTGATCGTGCTGCTCGAGTCCGATCGCGGCGACCCCTTGTTCATGCAGTTCAAGGAAGCGACCCAATCAGTACTCGAGCCGTACGCAGGTGCGAGCGAGTTCAAGCAGGCCGGGGAACGGGTCGTACGCGGTCAACAGTTCATGCAGTCGGCGGGCGACATCCTCCTCGGCTGGGCACGCCATAGCGGAAAGGGCGAGCGGACGATCGATTTCTACTTCCGCCAGCTCTGGGATGGCAAGGGGTCCGCGGAGGTCGAACAGATGGGGCCCAAACGGCTCAAGAGCTACGCCTGGCACTGTGGCGGGGCGCTCGCGCTCGCGCACGCACGAACCGGTGACGCCACTGTCATCAGGGGATACCTCGGCGACGACAAGACGAGCGACCACGTGTTCGCGGAGTTCGCCGAGCAGTACGCCGACCTCAATGAGAGCGACTACGCGGCCCACGAAACCGCGATAGCGAGCGGACGTATCGACGCGACGAGCGGGGTCTAAGGCCACGACGACCGGGCCGTTGCGGCTCGAGCGGAGTGGCGTCTTCAATCAGGCCCGCATGCTGCGCAGCATCCAAGCGGTCTTCTCATGGACCTGCATCCGCTGCGTGAGCAGGTCGGCGGTCGGGAAGAGGACCAGAAGGAGCCAGCTGCGCACCTGCAGGGGCCCATCGCGCGAGTCAGACCGCCAGCAAACGCGGTCGTTTGGTCGAAGTCGCGCTGGTCCATCGAGCTGCCGGGTGCGAGCGGGAAGAGGGTGATCCTTGAGCGGCCCTGCTGCGGAGGCAACTGGATTTCAGTGCCCTGATTCGCCCCTCTTGGCCATCCTCATTGAGCGAGTGCTGCCCTGACAATGCACGCGGCATCTTGGCCCGAGATCATCATGTCCGATCGGCAGACCGCGTAGGTCTCGCCGCTCAAGAGGGCCTTTCTCAAATAGCGGGGGCAGGATTCGAACCTGCGACCTTCGGGTTATGAGTCCCATCGCCGGGGTCGCGGGGGTGCCGCTGAAAACCCCGATTTCAGGCGACATCTCGCTTTTCAACCATGATCTCGCCCGCGGAGGCGATGTGGTCTGAGACCGGCCAGTGTGCTTTGCGATTGTGCCGCTGGGGTCGCACTCAAGGCCTCAACGCCACCTCGCGACGCGCCCACCGGCATCAGGACCAGCCAGTCAGACTGGCCCCGACATGCGATGGGCTGCGGAAGACCGCCAGCCGCCATGATGATCAGAGGGGTGCAAGGCTCGGATTGCCCCCCTTCTCGCGGTGGTTCGTAGCCCTCAAGCAACGTAACGGCTCTCCCGGAACTAGGCTCGCGGGTGTCCGCATGCCGTTGCTGCGCAGGGGCGATTCCGAGCGCTGCTTGTGATCCGTTGAACAGCTGCGCGTGAACGAGGCTTGGGGTTATCGCAGAACAATGCGGCTAAGCCACCCACGGTCTACGGGAGAAGGCGGAAGGTGGGCCAGTCACCTCGGGCCTAGCTTCGTGAGCCTGGCACTCGAAGCAAGGAGAACCCGATGCCCGACCTTCGCGCGATCGCTCAGCGCTACGCCGACGAAGTCTGGAATGCCAAGAAGCTCGACGCGGTCGACGAGTTGTTCACCGCGGATCACGCCTACCACGATCCACTGATGCCGGATCTGCCCGCAGGCCCAGAGGGCGTGAAGCAGCGACGCGGTGCGTACATGTTGGCCATGTCGGACGCTGTCGTCACCATCAACCGCTGGATCATCGAAGGAGATACCGCTACCGCAATGTGGACGTATGGCGGAACGAATGACGGCGAGATGATGGGAATGCCCGCGACCGGGAAGCGGGCGCAGATCGAGGGCGCGCACGTGTTCCGCTTCGAGGGGGAGAGGATCGCCGAGAGCTGGGTGTTCGCCGACACGCTCGGCCTCCTGCAACAACTCGGTCTGGTGCAAATCGGCGCGCCCGCCGCGAGCTGAGCACTCGGAAACTGCGCTCCGTCACCACACAGGCATACGCTCTCGTGCTCTCGTGGTGGCGGATCGCTCGAAGCCAGACGAGTCGCCAGGCTCACTGCCGCAGGGTTGCCACCGCTGGGGTCACAGCGAGTGACCCGGCGCCGCGGGAGGTCTAGCGCCTTGGAGACCTAGCGCCGCATCGTCGCCGAGTACCCGGTTGGCCGGACCTGGCGTCGTCGATTCTCCGCGAGTCGAATGCGGCGCGGTCGATCTTCGCCACCGAAATGCCTCGATCGAGGTGAAGGCTTCGGCCATGGGTCAGGGGTTAGGCCGTGCACCGGCCGTGCCGATCGCGCCTAGCACTGCTGTGCCGCGCCCGCGCAACACGGCTCGGCGGCCCGTCGCGATCGAGGTACGGGGAAACCATGAGCCGCACGACCGCTGACCCGGATGCCTCTGGCACTGCGAGGCGACCTTCTCCGGCGAGTCACCCGCCGTTCCCGTCAAGCCCACGGGCAAGCGCAGTGCGGCGACCGGGACGATCGTGGCCCGCTTCAAGGAAGGCCGCATGGTCGAGGTCTGGCACCACGGCGACTGGATGACTTGGCTCCAGATGGATCTCGGCTAGAACAGTCGTAAGCGAGTCGCAAAGCGACGGAATACGAGGGAAACGCCACCGGGAGGCCGACTCGGAGGTGTTCCCTCGAAGTAGAGCCGGGATAGGATTCCCGCTCCAGCCACCAAAACCAGGAGGGTGCTCCCCTGTCCGAGCTGACGGCCTGCCGGGGTGGTCCCGGGGAGGAGCTTGAGGATGCCTGAGGCGAGGGTCGAGTTCGACGGTCGACCGATGAGGATCTACACGACCGAGGTCGACGAGTATCACGACGTCGATGAGATCATCATCGAGGAAGGCGCGGCTTGGTGCTACACGGTGCGGGAGGCTGAGCCCGGCGATCCAAAATCTCGGACTACCGAGCGATACCTGAAGATGCCGGCGGGCCAGGGCCTCACGACTGTCGTCCTTACGCTCGTCGCAGTGATCGGCCCAGGGCATTGGAGAGAGATCAGGCCGCTCTAGACCATGCCGCGAGTCACCCAGGCGGAACTCCCAGGCGCGGTCAGCCTTGGTTGCGCCTCAGTGGGTGGGTGTGCGGACGCGTAGGCCCTCGGCACTGGACCGGCGGGCAAGGGCTTTTGGCCCCATGCGGCGCGTATGGCGTGAGCCTGTTTCCAGGCGCCATGCGAATCGTTCGGCCCCGCGCGCGTATGGGGATAGGGGCTCGAACCCCTGAAAGTGCGCCCTTCAGTCGCGCCGACGCTCGCACGACGCGAAGACGACGCGCGCGGGTTGGTATGCGCCGGGATCGTCGCGGACTGCTCGGTCTCTCGCCGTCCTACGTTCGCGATCTGACGCGATCCGGCGAGCTTCCCGTCTTCAAGGATCGGCCGCACGCTTCGCTACTGCGTGAGCGAGGTCGAGCAATGGCTCGAGCGCCAGCGCTTCGACGCTGACCTGAAGCGCCGAGATGGCCCTCCAACGATGCGCGCAGCCCCGACATCGCACTCGATCCGGCCCGATTCCGGCCTCGTTTGCGGCTCCGCTTACTACTCCGCGCCGCCATCGTCGGCGTGATCGCCCAGCTCGTGCCGGCTCCCGGCCCCGCTCATGAAGAAGTGCAGCTTCCACAGTGAGCCAGAGCCTGCTCACATCGAGTCCGTCGTGGCCGCCATCGCCGCCGATCCGGATGCCGCGCCCGCGCTCTAGCCGCGGCGCTCGCTCCGCACTACCCGAAGCCGGAGCAGTACCTCGAGAGCACCGAGGCCGCCGAAGTCATGCGCCGTTCGCACCAGCGCCTGGGCCGCTTGCACCTCGAGGGTCGCCTGCCCACGCTGAAGGACGGCTCCCGCCTGCTGTTCCGGCGCTCCGACATCGACCGCTATCTGGGAAACGGGGGTGATGAAGGGCGATCGAAGGCCTTAGGGCTCACTAGCTCGTTTGCTGAGGCCGGAGCTGGTGCCCCCGGCCTCGCCGAGTGATCAGGCAGGCGGCTCGCGAAGAGCATCGCCCATCTCCTCATGCAGGGGCTCAGACGTTCCGCCTGGCGGTCAGTTCCGTGCACGGTCAGGAAGAACCTCTCACGTCGCCGCGCTGGCCGCAGCCAACTTCGCCGCTTTGTCGGTGAAGTCGCGGTAGCGCACGACTCTGCGATCCCGGAAGTCCCAAACGTGCACGAAGTGGGGATCGCCGAGGTCGCCGCCGTCGCGGGCGCGGCCGTGGTAGTGGCCGAGGACAACGATTTGATCTCCTCCGTCGATGAACTCCTCGGGCTCACCCCGAAACTCCTCGTAGTGCGGCGGGAAGTCCTCGCTGAAGAAGCGCATCACTTGCTCGCGTCCATGTCGGGTTCCCCCATAGGGCAGCTCCTCCGGCTCCCACCACTCGACGGCCTCATCAACCGGCTCCAGCATCGCCGCGATGTCTCCGCGCCCGAACGCCTCATACATCGCCTTGATTGTTTCGAGGTTGTCGCTCATCGGTTTCGATCTCCAAACGTCAGGGTCATTTGCATGGGGTCGAGCAAGACTCTCTATGCAGACCGCCGCCTGCGACATCCGTTGAATTCCCGGGCGACGGTGCGGGTTCGGCCGCGAACCACCAGGACTGGCATCACTCCGGCCTTCCAGGGCCACAACCACCCAAGCTCGCCGCGCCCCCGAACGATCAAGATCTCGCCTTCGCCTCGGAGGAGGGTAGGCCGATCGACCCGGACAACCTGGCGCGCGCGGGCGCGAACGCTTAGGAAGGTGGGGCACTCTCCGTACGCCCTGACGACAAAGGCGAAGCCCGCTTGAGCGGGCTTCTATCAAATAGCGGGGGCAGGATTCGAACCTGCGACCTTCGGGTTATGAGCCGCATCGTTGCCGTCGTGGGGGTGCCGTTGAGAACCCTCATTTCATGCGAGATCTCGCTCTCCAAGCACAATATCGCCCCTCGCGGCGATGTGGTTTGAGACCGCTTGGTGTGCTTTGAGATTGTGCCGCTGGGGTCACACCGGGGTCACGCCCGATACGAACGCTGGCCCTGAAGTCACCGCTTGGCGGGATCATTCCTCGAACTACCCGCGCGCCATGCGGGGTGGGCGAATAGTCGACTCCGCGCGCCTGACTCGTAGGAGGTCGATCATCAGTCGAAGCTGTAACCCTCGAGGTCGGCGAGGGTCGGCGCTCGGAGCGTTCATCCCCGAGGAGTAGGTGAAGGCAGGAGTCTCGCCGTTGCCGGGCGAATCGTGCGATAACGTTCCAGATTGAGATCCGTCGTACGAAGGAGTCGAGGGTGTCGAGGATTCGGAAGCTCGTGGTTTTTGCGGCGCTGGTCGTCGTGGTGGCGCTTCTCGCCGCGGCCTGCGGCGATAGCGATACCGAAGATGCTGTGACGACGGACGCCGAAACGGTCGCCACCACCGCACCTCAGACCGATGGCGGCGGCGACACCGTTCCGCCCGAGGAGGAGGAGCCTCCGCCGGCGGACGGCGAAGACGGCGAAGATCCTGCCGTCGCCGAAGGCGAGGCGGCATTCGTGGCCTCCGGCTGCAGCGGCTGCCACCTGGACAACGGTCGCGCCGGCGGCGGCGCCGGGCCGCAGATTGCCGGGACCGGTGTCACCGACGAGCAGATCCGTACGGTCGTTGCGAACGGAATGGGCTCCATGCCCGCGGGTCTGGCATCCGGCACCGACCTCGACAACATCGTCGCTTACCTGGAGAGTCTGCAGTAAGCTCGCGGGCCTGTCGGCCCGGGGCCGTCCGAATCAATGGGCCCTGAGATCGCGAATTGCGCTGCACGTAGCGGAACCCCGCTCCATGACTGCGATTTCGCGAGAAACGCAGAGAGCGTCGTCCCGCGACGCTGAGAACGTTCTGCGCGCGGGTTCGAGTCCCGCCGTCGCCTCTCTCTCACACCACTGTGGTTTCAGGTTCTCAGGGAGACCTCAAGTCGCAAGCCAGTGACCGCGTGGCACTGCCCTCCTGGATCGACGCTATCGATTTCATGCAGCGCGCGTCAAACGACTGGTCGTTGGTTACGCACGAGCCCGGCCTCTGCCGTCCTCGCTACAGGCGTGCCCGGCGGGAGCTGCCAGGGAGGCTCTGACACCGCAGGCGCACTTGGGGTCACAGCTACTAGATGGCGGGTCTACGGCCCGGCGAAGGCAAACAAAAAGCCCGCTTGAGCGGGCTTCTATCAAATAGCGGGGGCAGGATTCGAACCTGCGACCTTCGGGTTATGAGCCCCATCGTCGCCATCGTGAGGCCACCGCTCCGAGCCCGCATCTGATGCGCAATCGCGCCTGACAAGCACGATCTCACCCAGAATGTCGATGCGGCGTGAGACCGCTTGATGTGCTCTGAGATCGTGCAGCTGGGGTCACAGTGGGGTCACAGCCACGGGCTCGGTTGGCGCACTCCATGCAGCCGAGCCAAGCCCTGCACCACCGGGGCCACTCTGGCCTGGACCCAGGCGAGCGCTAGCGAGAGGAGCGAGTGGGCCGCCGGCCTTCAGGCGATTGAGTAGCTTGCGCCGCGCCAGCTCTGGGGGATGGGCGATCTCCTTGAGCTGATTGTCATCGGCCCGCCCGTGCCCGAGGCTGTCGCGAGGCGTTGCAATCACCCTTGAGCTCGGCATACCCTCGCCTCTGCGCTCCTGCCGGCCCTTCCGCCGGGAGAAGGGGCCGAGAGGGCCGGCCGCACCAAGGGAATCACGTGAGGACAGTTCAGCAGTACCCGAAAGGCCGGACCGAAGCCATCACCGACGGCGTGATCGCCATCGTGATCACGCTCCTGGTCCTCGATCTTGGCGTGGGTGCAGGAGCCGAGGACGATCTCTGGCAGGCGCTGCTCGATGAGTGGCCGTCCTATGTCGGCTACTTCATCAGCTTCTTCACCGTCGCCGCATTCTGGCTGCGCTCCCACGCGATAACCAACACAATGGACCACGTCGACAGTGTGTTCATGCAGCTGAACCTCGTGGCGCTCTTCTTCTTGACGATCCTGCCATTCCCGACCAGCCTGATGGCCGAGTTCCTCGAGTCGGGCGATGCCGAGGATGTGGCCGTGGTGGTCTACGGCGTGGTGCTCTTCCTCGCCGCGCTCTCGGTCAACCTCCTGTGGCGCTATGCATCTCGAGGCAGGCGCTTGCTGCGATCCGACACGTCGGACGAGGAGATCACGGATCTGAACGACTCGCTCTCGCCGAGTCTGATCGGATACCTCGTGGCGATCGGCGTCGGCTTCGTCGCGCCGCTGCTTGCCGTAGCGCTCTACTTCCTGATGGCACTGCTGATCGCCGCGCCGCTCGGATGGCTCCGCGCGGCGATCCGGCGCGCCTGAGACCTGGGCTCTGCTCCGGCGGCCGGAGGTTGCGCGCGTCGGACGCCGCCACGCGGGCCATTGACTGCGGGGAGCCCACATCAAGAGGACTCGGCTTGAGTCGGCCCAGGCTCGCCGAAGGCCGCTGGCCAGCGCGGAAGTGTCACGTCTGCCACCGGGCCAGACGGTAGCGCGCGGCGGCCCCGTGATCAGCCACTGCGCTTCGTCGTCAGCGCCTTCGGGGCCTCGACCGATGCGACGCTAGGGCTTGCGCCGCCCTGGTAGCTCTGACGCCGCAGGCGCAGGTGGGGTCACACTCGGGGTCACGGCTTACGAATTGCAGCCAAGCAACCTCTTCCCAGCAAGGAAAAGCCCGCCTAAGCGGGCTTTTTGCTTATAGCGGGGGCAGGATTCGAACCTGCGACCTTCGGGTTATGAGCCCGACGAGCTACCGGACTGCTCCACCCCGCGCCGGAAGGAACAGCTTACTCAATCAAATCGGCCCGGTGCAACCGCCCCGGCCGCGGTCCCCACGTCGGCCAGCGAGTCGCCAACCGAGACCCAGCCCGGTTTGATGACGACCGCGTAGACGCCGAAGAAGTTGTCACGCTCGCGGGCGATCGTTCCGTGGACTTCAGGGCGGCGCTCGAGGGTATCCGGATCGAAGGTCGTCACTGCGCAGCGCTCGGTCGGGGAGATCACGTCCAGCACCGGGCCCTCGTCCCCCAGCTGCATGCGAGTGCCGACCCAGGACGACTCGATGAAAGGCTCGGCCACCTCGGGCTCCACGACCAGGTTGGGGCGGAAGCGCCGCCGGTCGATTTCGGGGTCCTCCACCAATCGACCGAGTTCGTTGAGCGAGCTGCTCGTCACGATGTGGATCGGCGCGATGTCGTGCACGCTCGCCGGCGTCCTGACGATGCTCGCCGGGCCGTCGAGGATGGACCAGAGTTCCTCTGCGATGGCGTGGTCCTCAGGCGGGACGACCGCGCCACCGGGGGTGGTGATCTCGAGCCGATCAGCGGCGTCAGCGTCGAGGTAGCGCGCGGAAAAACCCAATAGCGCGGAGAAGCGGCGCGCGCTGAGGCCATGGCCCTTCCCGTCGACCACCGCGTGACGCCGGTCACCGAGGACTCCGAACGGTCCGACGAATCCTCGGCGGAGGCGCTCCCCACCAAGCGACTTGACGGGAAAGCGCCAAAGGTCCGAGACCAAGCCGATCACCTTCTCCTTACTCACGGTGCCTTGACGAGCAGCGTCCGAATCGGGGCAGGGACGATGGCGCAGACGGCGCCACAGATGAGGTCATGGCGCTCCCGGTGCTTGGTCAGTGGGTGAGCGAGTACTTGATGATCACGACGACCACGGCGACCGCAACGATTACGACCGTGAACAACAACGCGCCTGGGTGATTGGCGCCAGCCTTGCGCGCCGACAGATAGGCCGTCATGGAGATGAGGCCTAACAGGATCAGGGACGAGACGGACGAGGCGTCGGCGGCGTCGGTGAGCAAGTACGGAATACTCGCGAGGAACGCAGTCAGCACGGCCGCGATGATCTGCCCGGCGCCAGCGAGAAGATCCTCGCTCGTCGCCCGTCCTTCCGCAAGGACCGCCGTCAGGTCGTAGGCGAAGAGATGGGCCAGCCCTAAGCCGACGGCCGTTCCCCAGATGAGCGCCAGGTCCTCGGCCTTACTCGCGTCGTCTGCCCGGGCGAGGTGCACACTCAGCAACACGATCGCGAGGTAAAGCACCATCGTAAGCGCTTCTCGGCGGGCATGAACCGCCGCTTGTGGCGTTACGCCCGAGAATCTCGACACTGGTCGGCTGCTCACGGCGATCCGCTAGTTGAGCAACCAGAGGATGATGACCAGGATGAGCAGGAGGCCAAGGATCCCGTAGGCGAGGCGCAGCACCCGTCGGCGTGTCTCGCGGGTGGCCGCGAATGCCTTGCGGCGCTGCTCGCGTGCCTCTGGAGAGTCATCCAGCTCGGCCCACTCGTCGTCGTCGTCCCAACCCATGGGAAGACACTAGCGCCGCACACAGTGCCGCGGACCGGTCACGGCGCCTCCCCAAGCGCCATGCCCCGGCCCGCGAACCTTCAGCCGGTCACCGCGGGGAGCACCTGACCGACTCGCCTCGTGACGCGCGCGCAGGTCTGCGTACGGCGATTCACGATCTCGGGGCCACGGACGACGGCCACGTTGCAGCGCCGCCCCTTCGCGGTCCGCAGCACGCGCACCGGCAGTCTCATGGTTCGGGTCTGCTTCGCCTTCAGGACCATCGGGATGCGAACGCCGCGGCCGCGGACGACCCAGCCCCTGCGACGGGTAAGCAGTACGACGTCCCTCGGCAGCCGATCGATCAGCGTGAAGCGGACACGTCGGTTCGCCGTGTTCGTGACCCGGATCTTGTAGAAGGCGCGGTCACCTGCCCGCACCCTCTTGGGGCCGGTCTTGCGAATCCCGACTCGCGCGGGCGGGGGCTTCACCGGAGGCGACACGGCGGGGATGACCTGCGCGGGGGCCTCCTCGGCGGGCGGAGGTGGCGCCGGCGTGGGGGTGACCGGAGCTTCTTTCTCCGGCACCGCGACGTAACACGTGTCGTCCAATCCGGCCGTCGTCCACACGTCCAACTGGAACTCGACCTCGCCCGGAGGCAGGGTCGTCGTAATGGTCGCCGTATCGGCGACCCACTTGTATCCGCTGGGGGTGAACTCGCCGTTGTAGTTCACCCCGACGTGGCTCCACACGCCTTCCTGCTTGATCCACGCTTCAACATCGGCTGGGCCGGTGACCTGCATCGTGACGTCGCGGTCGACCATTTCGACCGAGGTGCACAGCCCCTCGGAAGGTGCGACATGCGCGACCGCCGGGGCGGCGGCGAACAAGGCTGCTGCCGCTGCTGCCAACGGAACGATCTTTCGGGCTGACATGGGAGACTCCTGGGGATTGATGATGAGAAGTTCGGCCGCCCTGCCACGTCGAGAGCCGACGCGCTGCCCGAGAACGACTATGGGCCAAACTTGGCGAACCATTTGAGGCCCACCTAGAGAGTTCACGCCGAATCAAAGTGCGGAGAACTACCGAAATAGCATACCTCCTCCGAGCTCAGCGCGGCTGGCTCGCACGCGAGGAACCCCTTCGAGAAGGCGCGTTTGAGGGGGCGCGCCCGGGCTACGCCACCTCACGGAGGCGCTGGGCCTCGGCGAGAGTCGCGAGCTTCTGGAGTGACTGGTTTTCGATCTGACGGATGCGCTCACGCGTCACGTTGAACGTGCGGCCCACCTCGTCGAGTGTGCGCGGGTGCTCGCCACCGAGCCCGTAACGGAGCTCGAGGACGCGGCGCTCGCGGTAGCTCAGGCTGTCGAGGATCTCGCGGAGCGCCTCGTTGCGAAGCACGCCTTCGGCGGCGTTCTCCGGCGAGATGGCCTTGTCATCGGAGATGAACTGACCGAACTCCGACTCTTCGTCGTCGCCAACCGGCTTCTCCAATGAGACGGGCGTCTGTGCGCTGCGCTTGATGGACTCGACCTCAGCAAGTTCGAGCTTCACCGACTCGGCGATCTCCTCGATGCTCGGCTCACGTCCGAACTCCGCAAGCAGGCGCCGCTCTGCGCGGTTGATCTTGTTGAGCTTCTCGACCACGTGCACCGGCATGCGGATTGTGCGGCCCTTGTCCGCGATGGCGCGGGCAACCGCCTGACGGATCCACCAGGTGGCGTACGTCGAGAACTTGTAGCCCTTGCGGTAGTCGAACTTCTCGGCCGCACGAACCAGCCCGAGCGTGCCCTCCTGAATGAGGTCGAGGAAGGCGAGGCCCTGGTTGCGGTAGTTCTTCGCGATCGACACGACTAGGCGAAGGTTGGACTCGACCATGATCTTTTTGGCTTCGAGGTCACCCATCTCAATGCGCTGAGCGAGCTCGACCTCTTGCTTGGCGGTCAGCAACGGAACCTTGCCGACCTCCTTGAGGAAAAGCTGCAGTGAGTCAGTTGTGGTCTCAGCGCGCAGATTGAGCTTGCGACGCGTGCGCTCAGCCTCTTCGCTGAGCTTGGCCTCGCGCTCGCGCGCCTCGGCCTCGTCGACCAGTTCGACGCCTGCCTCATCGAGATGCCGATACAGCGCCTCTGCGCCGCCGCCATCGATCTCCACGCCCTCGATCGAGCGAGCGATCTCTTCGATGCTCAGAAAGCCGAACTCCTGACCACGAGTGATCAGAGCGGTTACTTCCTCGAGTTTCAGGATTTCCTTCAGCGTCACTGTGTTCCTCACCTTCGATCCGCAGTTG
>CAMYIK010000031.1 GCA_947258365.1 uncultured Thermoleophilia bacterium
ACAATGGCTTCCGTCGTGGCGGGCCACCGCCTGCCGGGCTTGCCGCTGTTGCCCCCCATCGAGACCTAGAGGACTACGTATGCGGCTGTCGTTCGGCCAACGCCTCGCCCTTGGAATCGCCTGGCTGCTGCGCCGCTGGCGCCCCTGGCACGAGCAACCCAAGCTGCTGGGGTTGTTCAGTCTTCTCGCGATCCGGATTCGCCTACGCCAGCTGAACCTGCACGACACCTCTCTGTTGGCAGAGCCTGAGGACCTCGAGGGCGCCGCTCCAAGCGCCGAGCACCGCGCGGCCCGCAGCGCTGACGGGCGTCACAATGATCTCAGCCAACCCGGGATGGGGGCGGCAAACACACGCTTCGGTCGCAGCATGCCGTTCTGGGCCTCGGGCTCCCCGGGCGAGCCCGAGCTGACCTCGCCGAGCCCCCGAGAGGTCAGTCGCCAGGTGCTGGCCCGTGGTGAGCAGATGGCTGAGGTTCCGTTCCTCAATCTGCTGGCCGCCGCGTGGATTCAATTCCAGATCCACGACTGGGTCAGCCACGGCAAGAACCGGCGCGAAAACCACATCGAGCTGCCTCTCGCGGATGGAGACGACTGGCATGAGAATCCAATGCGGATCCGGCGCTCGCCGGAGGATCCAACCCGGGTCGCGGGAGAAGGGGCCCCCACCTTCACCAACACCGAGACGCATTGGTGGGATGGCTCACAGATCTACGGCAGCACAGCCGTTGCGCTCACCGAGTTTCGCGAGGGAACAGGCGGCCGTCTGAGCGTGGGCGACGACGGACTGTTGCCCGTCAATGAGAGCGGGGTAGACAAGACCGGTGTCACCGGTAACTACTGGCTAGGGCTCTCGGCGCTCCACACCTTGTTCGTGCGCGAGCACAACGCGATCGCGGACATGTTCGCCTCCAAGCATCCGGATTGGAGCGACGACCGGACCTTCAATCAAGCTCGGCTGGTCAACGCGGCGCTGATGGCGAAGATTCACACCATCGAGTGGACGCCGGCGATTCTGCCGCACCCCACGACGGTCGCCGCCATGAATGCCAACTGGTACGGCCTGTTCGGCTCCAAGCGAATGGCGAGGCTCCTCCGGCGCTTCACTCGCTCCGATGTCTTCATCGGAATTCCCGGTTCCAAGGTGGACCATCACGGTGCCCCGTACACCCTCACCGAAGAGTTCGTCTCGGTGTACCGCCTGCACCCGTTGATCCCCGACGAGATCACCCTCCGCTCGCGCGAGGACAACAGCGTCCGCGCGGCGCCCACGCTCACCGAGGCGACCGACGCCGGGTCTCGAGCGCTGATGGAAGAGCACGGCCTGGAGGATGTGCTCTACTCGTTCGGCGTGTCGCATCCCGGAATGTTGCAGCTATGCAACTTCCCTAACACGCTCCGCACGCTCACGCGGCCTGACGGCTGGACGCTTGATCTCGCCGCGGTCGATGTCATGCGCGACCGGGAGCGTGGCGTGCCCCGCTACAACCAGTTCCGGGAATTGATCCGCATGCCCCGGATCGGCAGCTTCGAGGAGCTCGTCGGCGGCGACGAAAAGATGGCCTCCAAACTCGCGGCGCTGTACTCGACCGTGGATGACGTTGATCTGATGGTGGGCCTCTACGCCGAGCCGCTGATCGAGGGCTTCGGCTTTAGTGAAACGGCCTTCCGCATCTTCGTCGTGATGGCCTCACGTCGCCTCAAGAGCGACCGGTTCTTCACCGACGACTACCGCCCCGAGGTCTACACTCCGGAGGGCATACGCTGGGTCGAGGACACTGACATGCGTGACGTCATCCTGCGCCACGCACCGAGCCTGTCACCGGCCTTCGCGGGGATCCACAACGCGTTCGCGCCGTGGGCGAAGGCCGGCTAGACCAATCGGCCTATACGCTGCGCCGCGCCTGTTCGGCCTTGAGCGCCTCGAGCATCTGCTTCGCAATGGCATCGCGATCGCTGATTGTCGCGTCGGCATTCGCACCGAGCGGAGTGGCCTTCGCGAGGAGGGCTTGGACATCATCGGCGCCCGGCGTGGCCGAGCCGCTCGCGCCGGCGTATGCGTGTTCGCGGACCTCATCGCTGATGCCGACGGTCGCGCCGCGGTAGGAAGCGGTGTTGTTTCCGGCCGCCGCCGCGCCTTTCGTCGAGCGCGCGCGCCGTTGAACGTCGGTCGCGGCTGACTCTGCCTCAGCCTGAGCCAGTGAGTCGAAGCGCGGACTGGGGCTTCGAGGCCGCATGAGCGCATACGAGCCAAGGCCGATAAGGGCGAGTCCGACCAGGGCGAGTGCGCCGCCGGTCGCCGAGATCGCGGCCATGCCGGCATCGGCTCCTAGTGCGGGGCTCGCGGAAACCAGGGACGCCGAGGTGCCAAGAACGACGGCGCGGGAGGTGATGGGCACGTCTTCTCCTTAGACGAGGAACAGTGGGTTGATCCGGGACGTGGCTCCCACGCTCTGGCCGCAGTGCGTGGGAAAAACAGGAGTCGGTGCCGCGCGTTGGGGGGCGCGGCGGACACCGACACCGCCGGTTGTAGCAACGCCCTCGGGACTCATAACTGGACGAGGGATGTTCGGAATCACGCACCGCGCGGGTTAGTTCGAAACGAGGCGCCGTGAGGTTCTCGCGGGCCGGGCGAGACCCCCGGCCAAGGGGATGAGTCGCTACCGATCCGGCGGCTTTGAGTAGCGCTGATCCGCCGCGAGCTCGTGGTCGCGGTGTCGCCACCCCTCGATTCACGGTGCTCGCGGTGCTTTGCCGGTAGCGCGCCCCTCAGGCCTCCCCGAAAAGCAGACAGTGGCCTCCCGGTTTTTTGGTACCCCTGGGGACAGGCCCCCTGAGCGACGCGAGGGATCGACAGCTGTCCCGGGCTTGTGACAGCGACCGACGATCCGGCGCGTCCTCACTAGAGAGGAGAAGGCAGTGAACGAGCGGAACTCCGACAACTGGGAGAAGGGCTTCGATCTCAACGCTCTTCCGGACGTCGAAGAAGTCGACGCCACGGAGACCGCCCCGGTGTCTGTAGAGAGCCCACCGACCCTCGAGGAACCCGTCCTTGAAGTCACGACGGAGCCAGCGGCGCCCGAGCTGGACGACGCTGCACCAAGCGACGCAGATGACCTCTCCGCCGACCACGAAGAGACCGTCACCGAGCCGGAGCAGATGCCGGTCCGTGAGATCGACCCTCGCAGCGATCCCCTCGCCGGATGGGTATCGGGGCACCCGCTTGCCGAAGGCCAAAGTCGGCCGACGATGGTCGAGGACCCGGCGTCGGTGCCGGCCTTCGCGATCGTTGCCGCTGGCGAGGACCCTTTTGCCGGTCGCTTCGGCGCACCTGCGGAGGAAGCGCCGCAGCAAGAGGTTGTAGAAGAGGCTGGGGTCGCTGAGAGCGCGGAACCGGCCGAGGCCGTCGCGGAGTCCACTGGGGCGGAAGAGCCGATGGAGTACGCGGCGTCTGCCGAGATGGCGGTCGCCAGCGCGAGCGCGGCGTACGGCCATTCAGCTGCCGCCGCCCAGGTTCCCGATTCCATGGTTCAGGGCGCTCTGCAAGCGCGAAAGGCGTCGACTGAGCCTGCCATCGACGTGCCCGAGGAGCGGCCTCAGCTTGCGGAGGTCGTACCGATCTCCGGACGGACCGTTGCGACAAAGGATGCCGGTGGCTCAGGTGATGACGCCGCAGAGGCGTCTGCCATGCGAGCTTTCCTCGCCGGCCTCAGCGATGAAGAGCTTGATCGTGCGGTGGAGCTCTTCGAGCAACAAGTCAAGGGTGGCAGCACGGGTGAGGTCGATGACGAAGACTTCCCCGCGGATGTACTGGACCCGTTCTCCGAGGTACTCTCCAGCACGTTCGGTGAGGTCGAGTTGCTCTACCGCATCGAGGAGATCGAAGACATCATCGACGCGCGACTGCCGGACGCCGCGCGACGCGACAGCGAGTGGTGGTCAAATCGTGCCGGGAAGTCCGACCTCGGCCACGCGCGAGCGTGGGTCACGTCAGGTTGGTGGTCCTATCCGGACCTTGACGCCGGTCGCGTGCGCTTCCGGCGTCCCGTCTGAGTTCCGGCTAGTACGGACTCTTCGTCTGGGCTCCAGCGCTGCTGGGGCCCGTCTCTTCCGTGGCGCTCGGCTCGAGCTCCACGTCTTCGACGTTTTCTTCGGCGGTGTTGTTCGCGGCGGGCTGCGTCGGTGCAGCTTCGCTCTGCGGAGCCTTTTCTCGCTGTGGCTCGGGGGGAGCTGACGAGGTCCGCGTCGAGGGGCCCTTCACGTTCCAAACGTGCCGCCCGTACTTGGCAAAGCCCTGTGCGTTGCCCAGTCGCGGATCGCCGTCCGCCTCGAAGGTCTCGACTCGGCCCTGAAGGAGCGGGGTGAGGTACGGCGAGAGCACCTGTCCACCGCCACCGGAGATGACGATGCGGTCCATGTCCCACTCATCCGCCCAGAGCTCATTGGCCTGGGTCGCGATTTCGCTGGACAACTGGTTGAAAACGTGCTCGGTCAGCTTGCCGAGGTCATACGCGTTTCCTCGAATACGAATCCGCCCGCTCTGGACGGCGTCGTAAAGCCGGTAGATGGCGAGGTTGACATCGCTCTTCTCGCGAAGCTTCGCCGCGATCACGGAGAAGGCGCGGGCGATTCCCGCCTCCGAGCTGCGGCTGGCGCGCTCGAGAAACGAGGTGCGATCCGACACGGTGAAGTCCACGGTGTGGAACCCGATGTCGATGATGCCGACCTTCTCCTCGGCGATTTCCTGGTTCGCGATGTCGCCGCGGTCGTTGAGGATCATGTTGTAGACGGCGCCGAACGGCTCCGGAATCGCCTTCACGTCCTCGATCTCGGCCGTGTGGCGGTGCCGGGCGTTGCTGGCGTCGACCGAGGTCACCTGATGGGTGCCACGAATCGCACGCTCCAACTCGTCCTGCTTGGTGCTGAAGTCCGCGATCGGAAGACCGACGACGAGTTTCAGCGGGCCGCCAAGAGCGCCGAGTGAGTGGCTGGCGGCCAGTGTGAACGGGAGAGCTGCGTCTTGGATGAAGCGGCCCTGATCGAGCGTGAACGAGCGCACGTTGCTTTGGCGCTCCGCGAGCTCTCCGAAAAAGAACTCTCCGGACTCGAGCTCCAAGTGAATGTGCTCGGTGCCCTTTTCCGTGCTCGCGGCCGGCTCGGGTGGCTCGACGCTGCGAAGCAGGCTGCCACTGAACTGTTGGGAGGTTGCCTCCCCGATAACCGACTTGAAGATGACCGAACGGTCACCGTCGGTTGCCTTGGTGAACCCGAAACCGAGGTCGACCCCGATTACCTGCACTGAAACACGCTCCTTGAGGCAGCTTACGACCGAGCCAGGGTAGCCGAACGATCGGAAAGCGGCGAACTCCGTCGGCGAAAAAGTCAGGCCAGAGCGGGCATTCGCCGGTCGCCGGCCACGTAGCATCGATACGCGTGGACCGCCATCCTGATGAGACGACGATCTTTCTCCATGTGCCGAAGGCCGGAGGAACGACGCTGCAAACGATCATCGAGCGACACTTTCGGCCGCGTGAGACTTTCTTCGCGGGCACACTCGTGCAAGACGCCGTGCGCCGTTTGCGGCGCACCGACCGTGAGATCCGCGCGGGTATCCGGCTTGCGGCTGGGCATATTCCCTATGGGCTGCATGACGACTTGCCGGGGCGCCACTCCTACTTCACGGTGCTGCGCGAGCCAGTGGACCGGGTTGTCTCGTTCTTCTATTTCGTGCGCCAAAACGGCGACCACTACCTGCACGACTTCTCATCGACCGCGGGAATGGGCCTTGCGCAGTTCATGGACAGCGGCGCGTCGGTGATGCTGGACAATGCACAGACCCGCCTCATCTCAGGCGTATGGGATCAGGTGCCCTATGGGGAGTTGAGCCCCGACGCGCTGGAGCTCGCAAAACGACGTCTTCGAGATCGCTTCGACGTCGTGGGGCTCTCAGAGCGCTTCGACGAGACCCTGCTGATGCTTGGCCGCCGATACGGCTGGAAGCATCTCTACTACCGCAGTCAGAATGTCACCGCGAAGCGGCCCAAGGTGGCCGCGCTCGACGCCGATGACCGGCGTGCGGTGGCGGAACACAACCGCCTGGATGAGCAGCTCTATCAGTACGCGCAGGAGCTCTTCGAGCGGCAGCTTCGGCAGGA
The DNA here is from genome assembly GCA_947258365.1 of uncultured Thermoleophilia bacterium. Taxonomy (GTDB): domain Bacteria; phylum Actinomycetota; class Thermoleophilia; order Miltoncostaeales; family Miltoncostaeaceae; genus CAMYIK01. The sequence goes on from CAMYIK010000031.1 coordinate 6,153, forward strand.
GGGGCCGGGTTTCGAGCGCCGTCTCCGCCGGTTCCGCGCCAGGAACCGGCGGATCGGAGGCATGTACTCGTCGGGCTGGAGAGTGTTGCTCAAGGCGCGCCGAGTCTTTGGCCGCGAGCGACGGCTTGGACAGGCCCACGGCGAGAAGGCCGCCAGCCCTTAGGCAGGTGGAAGCATCTCGAGCCCGCCCGGCCGTGATCGGTGTGGCCTCTTATGCTGGGGCAGATGAGCAGTCCCCGGATCCCCCTCATGCTCGCCGGCGATCGTCCGGCTGCCGACGTGGCGCCCGTGCTCGCGCCCTGGGACCTTTCGCAGCTCGCCGAGATCGAGCGCGGCGATGCCAGGCATGTCGATGACGCGCTCGAAATCGCGCATCGGCTCTTCCGTGATCGCGACGCATGGCTTGCCGCGGAGGATCGCCATGACATCCTGCGCCGCGCGGCAGAGCTGATCCGGGAGCGCCGCGAGGAGCTGGCGCTCGAGGCCGCGCGGGAAGGCGGCAAGCCGCTCGTCGATTCGCTCGTCGAGGTCGACCGGGCCGTCAACAGCGTCGAGCTTTGCGCGCGCGCCCTGGCCGAGGAGCGGGGCAGTGAGATCCCGATGGGACTCACTGCGGCCTCCGCCGGTCGCCTCGCGTTCACGACGCATGAGCCGATCGGGCCCGTGGTCGCGATCAGCGCGTTCAACCATCCTCTGAACCTGATCGCGCATCAGGTGGGTCCGGCGGTCGCCGCCGGGTGCCCGGTCGTGGTCAAGCCCGCTGACGACACGCCTATCTCGTGCATGCGTTTCCTGGAGATCTTGCGTGAGGCGGGGCTACCACCTGAGTGGGCGCAGGGGCTCGTCACGACCGATCTGGATGCGGCCCAAGCACTGGCCACGGACTCTCGGGTCGGCTTCCTGACCTTCATCGGCTCAGCGCGGGTGGGGTGGATGCTGCGAGGCGCGCTCGCACCCGGTACGCGCTGCGCGTTGGAGCATGGAGGGGCCGCCCCGGTCATCGTCGGACCCGACGCCGACCTCGGCGATCTGGTGCCCCGCTTGGCCAAGGGCGGTCTGTACCACGCAGGTCAGGTCTGCGTTTCGGTTCAGCGGGTACTCGCCCATCGCGAGATCGTCGACGAGCTCACCGAGCGCCTTCAGGCCGCGACCGAGAGCGCCCGTGTCGGGGATCCCGTCGAGGCCTCCACAGAGATCGGGCCCCTGATCCGGCCGCGCGAGGTCGACAGGGTAGAGGAGTGGGTCGCGGAAGCAGTTGCCGATGGAGCGGTGCTGCTCGCCGGAGGGCAGCGCCTGTCGAACACGACCTACGCGCCGACCTTGCTGCGTGATGCCCCGTTGACGTGCCGGGTGGAGAACGCCGAGATCTTCGGGCCGGTCATGAGCGTGCGGGCCTACGACGATCTGGACGAGGCAATCGCGCGTGCCAACGCATTGCCGTTCCCGTTCCAGGCGGCCGTATTCGGACGCGATGTCGACATGTTGCTGCGGGCGGCGCGTCGACTGGATGCCGCATCGGTCTTGGTCAACGAGCACACGGCGTTTCGCGTGGATTGGATGCCGTTCGCGGGCCTGCGCGAGGCCGGCCTCGGCACCGGGGGCATCCCGCATACCTTCGCCGACATGAGGGTTGAGAAGTTGATCGTGTTGCGCTCGGACGGGCTCTGAGGCCACTTTCGGTATGCGCGTGATTTCAGCCTGGACGACCGACGGGGTGTCGTAGGCCGTCGCGGGTCGTAGTGTGGGCGTCGGTGTTGTGCCTGGACACCGCTTCCCCTCTGTCTTCTCGGCGATCGGTCCGACCGCTCGTGTGCGCCCTGGGCGCGGCACTATTGGCGATGATTGCCAGTGCGGCGCTTGCCACCAACGCGAAGGCCACGGAACTCACGCCGGAGCAGCTTGCGGGCCAGCGGATCGTCTACGCCTTCCAGGGGCCGGCGCCGCCACCGTCGCTGCTGACCCGCATCCGGCGTGGTCACGCCGGCGCCGTGATCTTGTTCGGCGGCAACGTCCAGAGCGAGCAGCAGGTGCGCGCCCTCATCAGCCAGCTGCAGGCGATTCCGCGACCGGCCGGTTTGCGTGAGCCACTGCTCGTGATGGTCGATCAGGAGGGTGGGTCGGTACGGCGACTTCCCGGCGGGCCCGAGCCGTCGGCGGCGACCATTGGAGCTCAAGCCGACGCGGCACGAGCCGAAGCCGCGGGCAGGGTGGCAGGCCGGGTGCTCAGCGAGGTCGGCGCCAACGTCAACCTTGCCCCGGTAGTCGACGTACCGCGTCCTGGCACTGTCATCGAGCGCGAGGGCCGTGCCTTCAGTCGAGACCCCGAGCGGGTCTCGAGAATGGCCAGCGCCTACGTCGATGGGCTTTGGGTAGCCGGCGTGGCGGGCGCGGCGAAGCACTTCCCCGGGCTCGGCCCCTCGCCGGCCAACACCGACGATCGAGGCGTGACGCTCAAAGTCGAGGCCGACCAGCTTCGCCGCATCGACGAGCGCCCATTCGTCGACCTGATCGAGCGCGAGATCCCGATGATCATGTTGTCGACGGCGATCTACCCCGAGCTCGATTCTCTGCCCGCTGCCCTTTCGCGTCCCATCGCAACCAATGAGCTCAGGCGTCGTCTCGACTTCACGGGCGTCTCGATCAGCGACGCGCTGGACACGCCGGCTCTCGAGAGCTTTGGAGGGGTTGAGGAGACCGCCGTCGCCTCAGCAAGAGCGGGTACCGACATGCTGATCTACGCCACCGATTACGGCGCAGGCGATCGCGCGGCGAGGGCTCTGGCAGGCGCGATCCGGGACGGTCAGGTCACGCGAGCATCAGCTGTGACGTCCCTCTCCAGGATCCTGGCGCTCCGCCAGGGCTTTCGCGACGGCGTTGGGCTTGATCGCGTGCCGAGTGCGGCCGACGCATGGGCCACCTCTCGCGCCGGGGCCGCTCTGGGCACCCTCGGCTGGTAGAGGCCGTCGGTAGGCTCGGGGTCTGACCCGAGCAACCCTCATTTCGCGTTGGCAACCGACTCCCTGAGCTTCGAAGAAGCGCTCGCGGTCGTGCGCGCGCATCAGTGCGCGACAGAGCTCGAGCGAGTTCCCGTCCAGCAGGCCTCTGGGCGGTTGCTATTCGAGGATGTTGCCTCGCCGATCGATCATCCGGAGTTCACCAACTCGGCGATGGACGGTTACGCCGTGCGGGCGGCCGACCTTCCGGGGTCGTTGTGGATCGTGGGTGAAAGCAGCGCGGGGCACCCGTGGGACGGCGCGCTCGAGGAGCGCAAGGCTCTCAGGATCTCCACGGGCGCCGAGCTGCCCGAGGGGGCGGACGCGATTCTGCGCGTGGAAGACGCTCGCGAGAGCGGAAGCTGGGTAAGCACCGACGAGTCCATCGAGTCGGGCTTGCACGTACGCCATCAAGGCGAAGAGGTCTCGGCCGGGGATGTGGTGATGCACGCGGGCGACCGGATCCGCGCCCACGAGGTCATCACGCTTGCCGCGCTCGGCATTGCGCAGGTGCCGTGCCGTCGGCGAGTGCGGGTGGCGATCATCGGCAGCGGTGACGAGGTGGTCAAACCCGGGGCTCCACGAGCACCTGGCCAAGTCTACGACGCCAACCTGCCGGGACTGAAGGCGCAGGTCGAGGCAGCCGGCGGAGTGGTTGTTGCCGTGGGCTCGCTGCGTGACGATCGCGAGGAGACCGAGCGAGGCCTCAGCGAGGTCTTCGACGCCGAGGGTGAGGTGCGACCCGACCTGCTGCTCACAACCGGCGGCGTGTCGGTGGGCCGGCACGACCATCTGCGCCCCGCGCTTTTGGCCCTGGGGGTGGAGCAGCATTTCTGGGGTGTCGCGATTCGCCCCGGGCATCCGCTGCTGCTCGGCTCGCGAGGCGATCAGGTAGTGCTGGCGCTGCCGGGCAACCCCGTTTCGTCGATGGTCTGCTTCCGTCTGTTCGGGCGGGAGTTGATGGGCTTGCACCTCGACGCGACCCGGATGGCACGGCTTGCCGAGCCCTATCGCGCGACGACCTCGCGGACCGAGTTCATCCGGTGTCAATGGAGGGACGACGGTCTGGTGCCCGCGCGTCGGCAGGGGTCCCACGCGATCGGAGAGCTCGCCGGCGCGGATGCACTGGGAATCGTCCCAGCCGAGGCGGACGAGCTGAACACCGGAGACGCGATTCAATACATCCCCCTGGACTAGCGCCGAGCGGGAGTGGGCGCGCTAACTTTTAGGCACGCCGGAGTAGCTCAGATGGCCAGAGCAGCTGTCTTGTAAACAGCAGGTCAGGGGTTCGAGTCCCCTCTCCGGCTTTCTCTCTCACTTGGCCCGGGCGAGGGCCCATCATCGACCCATCCTTAGGGCGCGCGCGATTTGCTCGACGTAGTTTGTCGTCGGACCGGCCACGGCAATCGAAGAGGCACGATGAAGCGCGAAGACCTCCCAATGCCCGAAGAGGGAATCCTTCTGACTCAGTTCCTTGTCGTCGAAGACATCGCCAGATCCATGCAGTTTTACTCGCGCGTGCTTGGTGGCGAGGCGGTCTTCGAGGGCCCACCCGGCATCGTGAAGCTCGCGAACGCATGGCTCATCCTCAACACCGGAGGCGGGCCGACCGAGGACAAGCCCGAGGTCGAGCTGATCACGCCGCCGGACCCGAACCGGGTCGATAGCTTCCTCAATATCCGCGTTGCGGACATGGCGGCCACTCGAGCAGAGTGGGAATCGCGGGGCGCTCGGTTCCTGACTGACCCGGTCGACTTCGCCCACGAGATTCGGTGCTACCTGCGCGATCCGGATGGCCATCTCATCGAGGTCGGCCAGGCGACTGGGATGCTGGAACTACTCGGGTGAGGTGATCTTCCGCGGGCGCGCCGTAGTTGGCGCGCGCTGTATCGGTCTCACGTCGGATCCCTGAGTAGTCCCGACCGAAGGACGCGACCCATCCGCAGGGGTCCGATCGAGCTCACCGGTCGGGGTTGGCCTCAAGAATCTCTCTACGGCGATTGTGTCCCCTGGCCAAACGGCCCATGCAGGGCACGGCATCAGCGTCCGAAGACAGACGCGTGCGCCGACACGGTCGGCACGTTCCATGTCCGCGCAAACCGCGCGGACGCCGACGTCCGGCTCGCGGCCGGCGTGGCGAAACTCGCGAGGAGAGCACTATGACCAAGATCCGCCGCCTCACAGCCCTTACGGCCGTAGGTGCCATCGCACTCGGAGCCGCCCTCGCGGCGCCTGCCTTCGCCCAGGAGGAGCAGCATAGTCCGGAGACCGACAAGAAAGAGGTCTCAAATGGCGACAAGAAAGAGGTCGCCAAGGGTGACAAGAAGTCAGGCAAGGACGCGCGCGCCGAGCGTCGCGCTTACCGGGTCGAGCTCCGTAAGACCAAGCGCCAGGCGCGGCGGGCCCTTCGGCACTGCAAGATTGCACCCGAGAAGCTGATCTCGGTCGAGGACAGCAAGTTGCTCACCAAGCTCAAGTCACGCTTCGACGCCAAGGTCGACGCCGACGACTGGACCGAGCAGAAGGCGAAGAAGAAGCTCTACCGCGTCCAGAAGCGGATTACGGTTCGCGCCGCTATGAAGACCGCTCGCTGGAGCCCGAGGCTGGAGCTGTTTGGCGCCGAGTCCAGGAAGGATCTGGGCAGGATGATCCGCAAGGCCGACGGCGTGCGGTCGCTGATGAAGGCCAAGGGCGTGACGCGGGCCGATCTGCAGGCTGCAAAGCTCGAAGGCAAGCTGGCCCAATACAAGGCCGTGATCACGTTGTGCGCCTCCGGTGAGGAGCCGGCCGAAGAGAAGCCGGCAGAGGAGGACCCGGAGAAGCCAGCTGAGGAGAAGGCGCCCGCCACGCAGAGCGCCTGACCCACGTCGCGCGATCGGCGGTCAAATGGCCGCCCTCAGATTGAAGGCCCTGGCTCGTACTGAGCTGGGGCTTTCATCGTTGTCTCGCGCGGGAAGCCGACTACCCTCGGCGCGGTCGTGCGCGAAAAGCATCGTGCCGTTCGGCCATGGCGTCGGCGCACGCGTCATTGATGTCTGCCGGGACCACCAATCAGCATCGCGCTGATTGGGCCGCTTGGATAAAGTGCAGAAGGTTTCTCAGAGGTGAAGATCTGGGCGCTGGGTCCCGCATTTCGGCTACCTTCAACGAGCTGGCTAGTGACGACTCAGCCTCGCGAAAGCGACGACTCGGCCTCTAGCGAGAAACGCGCCAATGACGATGCGGTCACTACGGATAGTCTTCGGGCTTCATCCGGATTTGCCCCCCGGGACCAATAGGTGATCCTGTCGACGGAGTGAGTCGCTCCGACACCCCATCAAACACACGCTGCCTGGATATATCGATGAGCCTTTCGAAGCGATACCTCAAGACGAAGCCGGTCTGCAAAGTCACCTTCCGCATCGATGCCGATGCCGCGGGCGCGACCAAAGAAGCGCGCCTCGTTGGAGACTTCAACGACTGGAACCCAGAAGCCACTCCTATGAAGCGCCTGAAGACCGGAGGCTTTACCGCGACCCTCGACCTCGACGCGGGGAAGGACTACGAGTTCAGGTACCTGATGAACGGCGTCGCGTGGGAGAACGATTGGGGCGCGGATGCCTACGTGCCGACCGCCTTCGGGTCTGAAAACTCACTGGTAAGGGTCTAAGCCCCATGAACGAGCCCTCTCGTAAGTCCTCACAGCCGCTGAGGATCCTCCTCGTGGCTGCCGAAAACGACGCGCTGCCAGGTGCCAAGGCCGGCGGCGTCGGCGATGTCGTGCGTGACGTCCCGCGCGAGCTCGCCAGCCGCGGCTGCGAGGTCACCGTCGTCATCCCGTCCTACGGGGCTTTGGCGCAGCTTCCCGGCTCGAAGCCGCTCCACGATCTTGACGTGCGCTTCCGGGGTGACTCACGGAAGGTCGGCATCTACGAAGTCCAGGGCCGCGCATCCGTGAAGGGCATCCGGCACCTCGTATTGGACCATCCCTTCTTCGCCCCTCAGGGGCCGGGCCAGATCTACTGCCATGACGGCGGTGCGCCGTTCGCCACCGATGCGTCCAAGTTCGCTTTGTTCTCGGCGGCCGTCGCCACCGGAGTCAACATCGGGGCGTTCGGATCGCTCGATGTCGTCCACCTCAACGACTGGCACACGGGGATGTTCCTGGCCCTTCGTGAGGCCGACCCACGCCTCGAAAAGTTGCGGGGCATCCGCACGGTCTTCACGATCCACAATCTCGCGCTCCAGGGGCAGCGCCCCTTGGAAGGCGACCCGTCATCGTGGCACGCCTGGTTCCCGGACCTCCAGCCCGTGAACGAACTCCGCGACCCTCATCAGCCCGAGTTGGCAAATCCGATGGCTGCGGGGATTCGCCTGTCGGACGCGGTGCACGTCGTCTCGCCGTCCTATGCCGAGGAGATCCAGCGCCCGAGTTCGGTCGCTGTCGGAGGGTTCTACGGCGGCGAGGGACTCGAGGGTGAGCTGAGGTCGGCCCACGAGGCCGGCCGGGTATTCGGGATCCTGAATGGCTGCGACTACCATGTGGGCGCGGCCGACGAGTTGGCCTGGCCCGACCTCGTGGCGACCATGCGCGGCGAGGTCGGAAGGTGGCTACGCGGCGGACCAGGGCTTGCCACGGCGCACTATTTGGCCGACGAGCGTCTGCGATCCTTGCCCGATGCGCGTCCGGCGAAGCTCCTGACGAGCGTGAGCCGCGTCGCTGAGCAGAAGATCCGCCTTCTGCGCGAGCTTGGCCCCGGGGGCCGGCCCGCCATCCATCACTTGCTCGACAGCTTGGGTGACGACGGCGTGTACGTCTTCGTCGGCACCGGCGATCCGGAGTACGTGCGTTTCTTGACCTCTGTCTCGGCCAGGCGGCCGAACTTCATCTTCCTGAACGGCTACACGCCGGGTCTCGCGGACGCGCTGTTCTCCGCGGGAGACCTCTACGTGATGCCGAGCTCATATGAACCGTGCGGCATCAGCCAGATGCTGGCGATGCGCTCCGGCCAGCCCTGCCTCGTTCACCACGTGGGTGGTCTGCGTGACACCGTCACCGACGGCGTTACGGGCTTCACCTTCACCGGCGACAGCGTCCCGGCGCAGGCAAGGGGCTTGGTGGATCGCCTCCAAGCCGCACTCCACTTGCGCGAGCGCGAGCCCACACGGTGGCAACGCATCAAGCATCAGGCCCGAGAGGCGCGCTTTCCGTGGACCGACAGTGTCGAGGCGTACCTCACGAATCTCTACGCGGTCTAGTCAGGCCGCAGTGAGCGACTTATCGAGGGCGGAACTCGAGGCCCTGGCACGCGGCCTGCACGGTGACCCCTTCGCGGTCCTCGGCCCGCATAGCAATGGGGTTGGCACCTGGGTCCGCACGATCCAGCCGGACGCGGACGCAGTGTGGCTGGTGCCACAGGGCGGCAAAGCCACGCCGATGCCACGTGCGGCTGACGGGGTCTTCGAAGTGCATATCCCTGGCACCTTGGAGGGGTACCGCCTGCGGGTCTCGAGGCGCTCCGGCGTCGAGCTGATGGATGATCCGTATCGCTTCGAATCTCGCGTCGGGGCACTGGATGAGCACTTGTTGGGCGAGGCCAGGCATGGCGAGCTCTACTCCCTGCTGGGCTCTCACCTGGACGTCGTCGATGGCGTTGCCGGAGTGCGTTTCGCCGTGTGGGCGCCGAACGCGAAGCGTGTCAGCGTGGTCGGCGACTTCAACGATTGGGACGGACGACGGCACACGCTGCGCCATCATCCCTCCAGCGGCACCTGGGAGATATTCATTCCGGGATTGCACGCCGGCGAGATCTACAAATACGAGCTGCTCGACGCCTCCGGTGGCGTGCTGCCACTGAAGACTGATCCTTTCGCGCGGCGCAGCGAGCTCCCGCCCGCAACGGCCAGCGTGGTGCATCGAAGCCGCTACGAGTGGAACGACGATGGGTGGATGGCGACCAACCGCCCCGGCCCCCTCGACGGACCAATGTCGACCTATGAGGTTCACCTCGGCTCCTGGCGCCGCATGGTGGAGGACGGTGATCGCCGGCTCAGCTACCTGGAACTCGCTGATCAGCTGGTGCCCTACGTAGCCGACATGGGCTTCACCCACGTCGAGCTGATGCCGATATCGGAGCACCCCTTCGACGGTTCCTGGGGATACCAGCCGATCGGGATGTTCGCGCCGACTGCCCGTTACGGCGCCCCCGATGACTTCAAGCAGCTGGTCGACCGCTTCCATCAGGCGGGCATCGGAGTGATCGTCGACTGGGTACCGGCGCACTTCCCTCGCGACCAGCACGGTCTGGCGCGCTTCGATGGCACCGCGCTCTACGAGCATGACGATCCTCGCCGTGGCAGCCACCCGGAGTGGGGCACCATGGCATTCAACTTCGGCCGGGCCGAGGTCGCGAACTACTTACTGGCATCAGCGCTCTTCTGGGTGCGCGAGTACCACATCGATGCCCTGCGAGTCGACGCCGTGGCATCCATGCTCTACTTGGATTACTCGCGCGAGGCGGGCCAGTGGGTCCCGAACGAGTACGGCGGCAACGAGGACCACGAAGCCGTCGAGTTCTTGCGACGGGTCAATATCGCTGTGCACGAAGAGGGCGCCGGGACGATCGCCGAGGAGTCCACTTCATGGCCGGCGGTGTCGCGTCCTGTGGACCACGGCGGGTTGGGGTTCAGCTACAAGTGGAACATGGGCTGGATGAACGACACGCTGGCCTACATGTCTCGCGACCCGATTCACCGCAGGCATCACCACGATGCGTTGACGTTTGGCCTGCTTTACGCCTGGAACGAGAACTTCGTGCTGCCTTTGTCACACGATGAGGTGGTGCACGGGAAAGGCTCCTTGCTCGGCCGCATGCCGGGAGACGAGTGGCAGCGCTTTGCCAACCTGCGCGCCTACTACGCCTTCATGTACGCCTTCCCCGGGAAGAAGCTGCTGTTCATGGGCTCGGAAATCGCGCCGTACACGGAGTGGGACCACGACCGCAGCCTCGACTGGCATCTGCTGGAGCACGACGTTCATCGCGGGGTCCAGTCGTTGCTGCGCGACCTCAACCGACTTCATCGCGAGCATCCGGCGCTCGGCCGGATGGACTTCTCTCCCGAGGGCTTCGCCTGGTCGAGTTGTGACAACGCACACGACAGCATTGTCGCCATGCTTCGCTTCGGCGCGGATCCAGGGCAGACCGTGCTCGCCGTTTCGAACTTCACCCCGGTTCCCCGCGCGGACTACCTCCTCGGCGTACCCACCGGAGGGGCCTGGCGGGAAATCCTGAACACCGACGCAGTCGAATACGCGGGCAGTGGCGTCGGCAACGGCGGCTTCGCCGAGGCTCACGCCGTGCCGACCGCGGGCTTCGACTGGTCCTTGAACCTCGTCGTTCCCCCGCTTGGCACTATCTACCTCGAGCCCGAAACGTCGGTAGAAGGAACCCATGCCTGACCCCAGCGCGCCGCCGCTGCAGCTCGATGCCGAGAGCATCGGAGCTGACTATCGCCGCGTCATCGAAACGACGCTCGCACGGTCTGAGATGGAGCCCCCTCAGCCGTATCCGTATCGCGCCCTGGCGCTCACCCTGCGACGTCGCCTCGTCCAGCGCTGGAACGAGACTCGTCGGGAGCGACACGAGACGTTTCCCCGTCGCACCCACTACCTCTCGTTCGAGTACCTACTGGGGAGAGCGCTACGTAACGCCGCGCTGAACCTCGGTGTGACCGACGAGACGACCAAAGCGATGGAGGCGATCGGGCTCGATCTGGAAGAGATCGCCGAGGAAGAGCGGGATCCCGGCCTTGGCAACGGTGGCCTCGGCAGGCTGGCAGCGTGTTTCCTCGACAGCTGCGCCACGCTGGGCCTGCCCGTGATCGGCTACGGGCTCCGCTATCGCTACGGCCTGTTTCGTCAGACGATCCGCGATGGCTACCAGGTTGAGGAGCCCGATATCTGGCTCGCGGAGCCCTACCCCTGGGAGGTCAAGCGCAGCGACCTTTCCCAAGTGGTCCACTTCGGGGGACGGACGGAGCGTCGCGTCGATCACACCGGCCGGACCCGAGTGGAGTGGGTCGACACCAAAGAGATCGTTGCGGAACCGTTCGACATTCCGATCCCCGGCTACAAGAACGCTGTCGTGAACACGCTCCGCCTCTGGTCGGCTACCGCCACCCAGGAGTTCGATCTCGGCGAGTTCAACGCCGGCAGCTTTCCCTCGGCGGTCTCGTCGCGTCAGAAGGCGGAAACCATCACCGCGGTGCTGTACCCGAACGACTCCAATGAGCGAGGCGTCGAGTTGCGCCTTCGCCAGCAGTACTTCCTCGCCGCGGCCAGTCTTGCGGACACCTTCCGACGCTGGCACAAGGAGGGGAGCGGAGAGTTCGACGACTTCGCCGAGAAGCACTGCTTCCAGCTGAACGACACCCACCCCGCCGTCGCGATCCCTGAGCTGATGCGCATTCTGCTCGACGAGTACGGGCTCGGCTGGGAGCAAGCGTGGGAAATTACTTCGTCGACCATGGCCTACACCAACCACACCCTGCTGCCGGAGGCTCTCGAGACCTGGTCGGTCGAGCTCTTCGAGCGTCTGCTCCCCCGGCCGCTCGAGATCATCTACGAGATCAACGCTCGCTTCCTCAGCGAAGTAGCCCAGCGGTGGCCCGGCGATGTGGATCGCCAGGCGCGCATGTCGCTGATCGCCGAGGGGCCAACGCGTCGCCTGCGGATGGCCCACCTGGCGGTGGTCGGCAGCTACTCGGTGAACGGAGTAGCGAAGCTGCACTCCGACCTCCTGCGCCGCGACGTGTTGCACGACTTTTACGAGCTGTGGCCAGACAAGTTCAGCAACAAGACCAATGGCGTTACGCCGCGCCGCTGGCTCGCCGGATGCAACCCGGGCCTTGCCGATCTCATCACCGAGGGCATCGGCGAGGGCTGGGTGACCGATCTCGACGAACTGGAGCAACTCGCGCCGCTCGCTGATGACGCCGCGTTCCGCGAACAGTGGGCGGTCGTGAAGCGGGCGAACAAGGAGCGGCTTGCTCGGCTGGTGCTCGACCGCACGGGCATCAGGATCGACACTTCCACGCTGTTCGACGTTCAGGTGAAGCGAATCCACGAGTATAAGCGCCAGTTGATGAACGTGCTCCACGCCATTCACCTGTATCGCCGGATCCGCTCAGGACAGCATGAAGATGTACAGCCGCGGACGATCCTGCTCGGAGGCGTCGCCGCGCCCAGCTATGCCGCCGCCAAGAAGATCGTCAAGCTGGCGAACAACGTCGCCGCGGTTATCAACGCCGACCCGGCCGTAGCCGGCCGGCTACGGGTGGTGTTCATCCCCGGCTACAACGTCTCGGCCATGGAGGTGATCTGCCCCGCCGCGGATCTGTCCTCGCAGATCTCGACCGCGGGCAAGGAGGCATCCGGCACCGGGAACATGAAGTTCATGATGAACGGCGCCGTAACCATCGGCACCTACGACGGCGCCAACATCGAGATCCGCGAAGCGGTCGGGCCGGAGAACTTCTTCCTCTTCGGACTCAACGCGACCGACGCCACGGCCCTTCGGGAGAACTACGACCCCCAGTCCATCCTCGAC
>CAMYIK010000032.1 GCA_947258365.1 uncultured Thermoleophilia bacterium
ACCCACCTCGAACGTCTGTTCGTGATTACTCTAATACTTCACGAAATGAAGTCAAGGATGTGGCATCCAACAATCGGCACGTATTGGCCCTGACTTGAGTTCTCAATTGCCTTCTGGAGGTTCTGGCGATTAGCTTTTACGACCTCGCTGAAGAGATCAGCGCGCGGCGCCGGAGGACGGCTTGGAACTCGACTCAGTGGATGGTCCCACCCTGCATTTAGAGAGGCGTTAAGCACAGACAGGAACTCAATGAACGCTTCGCACTGCCATCCCCAACCGGGGGGCGACGAACGAGGGGTTGCTAACCGCCGGAGTCTTAGCCTCCGCCCACGGCGGCGGCTTGTCCCTCGGCAATGCGGTCGACCAGCTCGGCGGCGGTCCGCCCGAGCGGCGTCGTCGCATCGAGCTCCTGCACCCTCCGCAAGCTGGCAAGGGCACCGTCGAACTCTCGGCGGTAGATGTTGAGCCAACCCCGGTTGAAATGCACGATCTGGCTGTCTGGCAACTCTTTCGCGAGCTGCTCCAGCGCCTCGGCGGCCGCCTCCTGGCCTTCCGTTCCCGTGGCCGCGTCGGCCATCTGCAGACCCACTCGCGCGGCCGTATTTTCGGCGTCGAGGCGAAGCGCATCGCGGTACGCCTCACGCGCCGCGCCTGTGTCACCGCGCTGTTGATGCACGGTGCCGAGTTCCAGTAGCCGCTGGGGATCTCCGCTAGTAGCGGCAATTCGTTGCAGCTCCACCGCGCGCTGATCAACCGGCAGATTCAACAAATCAGCCGATAACGGCTGGCCGAGGACGAGCCCGATAGGTGGTAGCCCATCATCTCTGCCCGTAAGCTCGTTGCCTTGTTCGACGATGGGGCCGGCAATGATTGGCCGAGCCGAATCCCGCGGACCTGCCCCAACGGGATCATCGAGCAGTGTCGCAACACCCACGGCGCCGATCGAGACGGCGATCCATATCGCCACCACGATTGAGACGCCTCTCCGCGACACGCGCCCGGAACGTGGTTGGGCGCCGCCGTTCATCGGCGCGAACCCTGACAGTTGATCTCACGATTAGCGAGGGTTCTGGTCGGCTGAGGGCCGGTCGTCAGGGGGTTAGAGACCTTTGATACACTTTTTGAACCAATGGCGAGTACGGATGCACAGCGCGCCGCTGTCGATGCGGTGGAATGCCCGGTCATGGCGACTGCCAAGATCGTGAGTGGCAAGTGGACGCTCCTGGTACTGCGTGATCTCACCACGGGCCCGAGGCGCTTCACCGAACTCGAGCGCTCGCTTGAGGGCATAAGCCCGCGAACGCTCTCCCAGCGCCTCTGCATGCTCGAAGAAGAGGGCGTGCTCGAAAGACGTGAGTTCGCCGAGGTACCACCCCGAGTCGAATATCGCCTGACCGAAAAGGGTCACGCGCTCGTACCGCTCATCGACGAGATGCGCCAATACGGAACCCGCTGGCTGCTGGGCTGTTAACCCGGCCGACGGGAGCGCAGAAAGCGCACGGGGAAATAGAGCGAGTGAGGTAGACGCCGCTCGAGCGCGGCGCGAAACGCCGCACGCCCCTCATCAGGCAAGATCATGACCATCGTGGTCCGCTCGAAGAAGGCCATCGCCTCATCGATGTCCTCCATTATGAGCGCGAGTTGCCCATCCCGCTCCTCGGGGGTGAGCAGCTCCGCCTCTCGAAACGCGTCGAGGTCCTCGCGCTCGCGGGGGATGCTCGCCTTGCTTGCGCGTCCTGCCAGCACTCCAGGGGCATGCTCCGCGACGACCGCGATGAGCGATCCCCATACGGCCTGATTGAGCGGCTGCATGTTGTCGAACGCCCAGACGCTCAAGCCGATACGGCCGCCGGGACGCAGCACGCGATAGAGCTCGGTGAGCACTTGGGGAAGATCGGCGACCTGGTCGATGACCATGCTCGCGATCGCGCAATCGAAATACCGGTCGGGCAGGTTCGCGAGTCGCTCGCCTTTGGCCTGCACATATCGCACGGGCATGTCGGCCGGCGTCCGCGCTTTCGCGACCTCCAGGGCCTCGGGACTCGGGTCGACCCCGACCACTTCCCCATCTGCTCCGACCATCGCGGCGAGCTCACGGGTCGCGCCCCCGCTGCCGCATCCAAGATCCAGAGCCCGTTCACCGGCGACGGGCGCGGCCCAGGCGATGAGGCTGCGATAGATGTGCATTCCGCCGTTGCCCGGCAAGATCGCCAGCGAGTCTTCGGTGGCGGCAGGATCCACCGCCGTGACGGTCGAGTAGACCCTCGACGCGAATGACCCGTTGAGCCGCTGCCCCGCAGCTACCAACGCTCGGACCTCGTCGAGCCGCTCCTGCGGGTCTGGCCGACGGTCCGTCTCGTCCTCAAGCGTCTGTGCCTCTGTCGAGCTCATGACGGGAGGCTAGCTATCCGCCTCGGTACTGAGATCCTCGAGTCGAGAATCGATGATCCGCAGCGCGCCCTCCAGCTTGGCCTCGGCGGCGATCTCGCGCGCCTGCCGGAACTTCGCGCGGGCCCGCTCGATGCTCTCCGGGCCGGAACGGTTTTTCAGGGTGTTGTCGCCGCTCAGAAGAAGCTGGCGCACGCGGTCCTCTGGCGCTTTCTCACTCACGCAAACGCATCCTGATCCAGGGCCCCGGAGAGCACAGGACGCACTCGGCCGCCCACGGTCACGACTGGCCCGGGGGCTACTCTCACGCGAATCTCGGCCGGTCGGCCGAGACCGGCGCCTTGGCTGATCGTCAAGGCGAATCCACCCTCGTCTTGACGATCGGCATACAGGCAAGCACCAAGGGCACCCGCCGCGCTGCCGGTGGCCGGATCTTCGAGCACTCCAGCCCCCGGAGCGAAGTGCCGCACCACCGCGCGAGCGCCCGCCTCCGGTTCCGCGAACGCGTAAACGCTGACGCCGATCCATCCCTGCTCATCTCCAAGTCGGCCCAACTCAGCGCCGTTTGGCTCGGCGCTCTCGAGCTCGGGCACCGAGGCGACAGGAAGCATGAGCTGAGGGAGGCCCGTGCTCCAAACCCCGGACGGCCGGTCTGACGCGGCTTGCACACCGAGTGACGCGGCAACCGGTCCAAGGTCCGGTGAGCCAAGGTGCTCAGGCGTGGCCTGAACCATTTCCGCGCCGATTTCGCTGACCGAAACCGCGAGAGGCCCAACGCCGGTCTCAATGGTGGCTGTCGGACCGAGCGCGCCGCGCCGCGCCATGACCCACGCCGCGCCCACGACAGGATGGCCCGCCATGGGAAGCTCCTGCGCCGGAGTGAAGATGCGAAAGCGCAGATCACACCGTGACTGCTCACTGGGCAGGACGAAGGTGGTCTCTGACAACGCGGTCTCGCGAGCGATTGCCTGCATCTGCTCCTCAGACAGGTCGCTCGCGTCAGGAATCACCGCGAGTTGGTTCCCGGAGAGCGCACCCGTGGCAAATACGTCGACCCAGATCAGCTCCGTCATCGAAGCCGCTCCAACCGTGGCCGCAATACCTCCACCAGCTCGTCGACCTCGATTCCCGAGGGAGCGACCGCACCGGTCTCGTTGCTGAAGTAGAGCCTCGGAGTAATCGGGTCGACTCCTTCGAAGCGCCAACCGCCGGCGCGGCTCTCGCGCTCACCCAACTCGGCCAGCAGCGGCGCCAGGTCAACGCGGGGAGCAAGCTCGCGCGACACGTAGTTGACCCACGTCTCGTAGCGGTAGCGAAGGACTCGACCGCCCTCGGCGGTCGCCGTGAGAACACGGGTGCAATCGGTCCTCGGATAGACGGCCATCTCGTGCAGGAAGCGCGGTGCCCGCACGACAGCAAGGTCCAACTCAGGAACCTCGGTGAGGGTCGCCTCCCCCGAGTCGAGCAGCGCGATATCGGACTCCACTACCAGCCACTCCTCCGACCAGAGGAACGAGTAGCGCTCAGGATCAGCCAGCAGCGATGGCACCCGAGGAAGCAACGCGCGGTAGATGGTGTCGGTGGGATCACCCGCGCTTGGGGACGCGAGCGCCCGCTTGATCTGAGGGAAGGGGGTGGTTGAACGATCCGCCATGGCCATCGTCGCAATGGCACATTTCGCGGCTGCCGGGTCCGACCACGTGAAGAAGTCGCCGGCTGCGGCGGCCTCTACGGCCAGCTGCCGCAGCGGCCCCGGAGGGGGCTGCTCCAGCAGGAGCCAGATGCCGAACAGACCGTCCTCGTCGAAGTGGTTGTTCGTGACCATCTCGATCTCTTGGCCCGCAGGCTCCAGAGCCAGATAGCGATCGACGATCTCGGCACTGGTGTCGGCGAGCGCGGCGGTCGGAGAATTCGTCCCCGGCCAATGGGAAAGACAGAGCACCGTGCCCGGCAGAAGAGGCCCGTCCACGACCGCATGCGGGCGGCCGATCGCCTCGCGCTGCCCCACGTACTCGGCTCCGGGCACAACCCGGGGCAGCTCGCTGGGATCAATCGTGTCGGTGCTCATGCGCGGTTTGCGTCGCCTCGTGCGGCGCGCGAACTAACATACCCATGTGGACTTCCTCGCCGACAATGCGATCTGGATCCTGAGCGTGCTCTGGATCATCATTTTCGCACTGGCCTTTGCCTATGCAGTGTTCGCGGCGCTAAAGCTCTGGCGTGTGCTCAAGGCGACCAAGGAGCGAATCGCGCCGATTACGTCCGAGCTCTCCATCTCGGCCGACGCAGCCCAGCAAGGCGTCTCCAAACTCGAGGAGCGCCAACTGGCACTCGGCGAGGCATCGGCGGAGCTCCAGGGGCGGGTGAGCTCACTCGCGATCGCAGGCCGCCACGCGGGCAAGGTGGCCGGTGCGTTGCGCTATCCCGTGCGATTCCTGACGGGGCTCTGAGAGAGATCAGAGCCTCCGGCCGGGTCGCCGTGGTCGACATCGGCTCGAACAGCGTCCGGCTGTTGTTGTGCGTCGGTCGGGACGCCCTCGGGCCTATCGGAGAGCGGGAAACCGAGGTCGTCGGCCTGAAGCAAGGGGCGGCGAGCGACGGCACGCTCGCCGACGATGCGCTCGGGCGCCTGGAGCGGCGTTTGACCGATATCGGGCGCACGATCACTCGCGCCGGTGGCTTTCCCATCGTGGCGCTTGGAACCAGTGCCGTGCGTGACGCACCGAATCGTCGCCGGGTCGCGGATCTCGTAGCCCGGCATCTCTCGTGCGATCTCACCGTGCTCAAGGGAACCGAGGAGGCCGGCCTCGCGTATGCAGGCGCTCGGCTCGCCGTCCCGGACGGCGTTCACGCCGCCGTGCTGGATGTCGGAGGAGCATCGACCGAGGTCGCCGTAGGCTCGGGTGGTCCACCAACCTCGGTCAGTATCGATCTTGGCGCCGTGCGTTGCACCACCGGAGCAGTCGCGCACGACCCACCAGACCAAGGTGCGCTTGCGTCACTACGTGCGGTTGCGGCGGAACGCTTTCGCGCCGAGCTGGATGGCTTGCCAGATCACGACGTGGCTATCGGAGTAGCCGGGACGCTGACCAGCCTGGCCGCGGTGGATCTCGGCAAGTACGACCCCGAGATCGTGCACGGCCATTCCCTCAAAATGGATCGCCTTGAGCGCCTCGTAGCGGATTTGGCCGCGCTTGCGCTCGAGGAACGGCGCGAGATCCCCGGCCTACACCCGGACCGGGCGCCGGTGATCGTCACCGGCGGCGTCGTGGCCCTGGCCGCGGTTGACGCTCTCGGCCACGACGAGATCACGGTCAGTGAGCGCGACCTTCTTGATGGCGCCGCACTCGCGGTCATGGATGGCACCCTTCGCGCCGGCCCTCCAATCTCGTAGGATTCCGCCTATGTCAAGCGAGAAGGTCAGTAAAGATGGCGGCGCGGCGGCGCTTGACGGCCTTCAGGAAGCGATTGGGAAGAAGAAGGCGCCCCAGCAAGAACGCCGGCTGGTCTTTGCCACGATGGAGAACTCCCGCCACTTACGGCACCAGCAGGTGCTAGAGCGTTGGCCGCTGCTCGGCGAAGACTGGGCGCAACGCACCGAAGAGACTCGTCTGGGCTCCATCGATCGCACCCCGGGTGCGGCCACCTTCGGCCGCTAAGCTCGGCCCCCGCGCCGGAGTGGCGGAATTGGCAGACGCGGGGGACTTAAAATCCTCTGCCCTCACGGGCGTCCGGGTTCGATTCCCGGCTCCGGCATTGGCCAGACGAGGCGCTAGGCGCCCCTAGGAAACGGCGGTCTTTAGACCGGCACCGGCGGAGAACTTCGGTACCCGACGGGCCGGGATGTCGATCTTTTTCGAGGGATCCTGCGGGTTCACGCCGGTCCGTGCGGCACGCTGGCTTGTCGAGAATTTCCCGAAGCCCGCGAACTGGACTTCTTCCCCGCCCGCCAGCGCGTCGGTGACCTCATCGAGGAATGCCTGGACGGCCTCTGTCGCATCTGCCACGGACAAATCCGCCCGCTCCGCGACTCGCTTGACGAAATCTGCCTTGGTCATGCGCAGCTCCTTGTGGAGGGAAACGACTTCAGCGACCGTAGCACCGCCCAGGATCGCCGCAAACCCCCATACGAAGCCGCTTTACGAGCTTTATCGACGCGCCTCGCGCCGGTTTTCCGAGCAGAGCAGGCTCAGCCTTCGTCACCCGATGCGTGCGCGTCCGATGCCATGTCGGCGATCTCGCTAACCACCTCGGCATTTGCGAGGGTCGTGACGTCGCCCAGTTGCCGGTTCTCTGAGATATCCCGCAGAAGCCGGCGCATGATCTTCCCGGAGCGTGTCTTGGGCAGATCGTCGGTCAAGACGATCGACTTGGGCTTTGCGATGGGGCCGATTTTTATCGCGACGTGATTCCGCAATTCCGCGATCAGGTCGTCGTCCCCGTGGACCTCGCTTTTCAGAGTTACGAAAGCCGCTATCGCCTGACCGGTTGTGTCGTCGTGCCGGCCGACGACAGCTGACTCCGCGACGGCCGGATGGTCGACGAGAGCACTCTCGATCTCGATCGTCGAAAGACGATGGCCGGAGACGTTCATGACGTCGTCGATCCGCCCCAGGAGCCAGTAGTAGCCGTCGTCGTCCTGCCGCGCGCCGTCACCGGCCAGATACAGGCCTTGGTACTGGCTCCAGTAGGTCTCCACGAAACGATCGTCGTCGCCATAGAGGGTCCGGAGCATGGCCGGCCATGGCTCCGTCAGGACGAGGTACCCCCCACTTCCCTGCGGCACGCTGGTTCCGACCTCGTCGACAATGTCGGCGGTCACTCCGGGAAGTGGCTGGGCGGCGGAGCCGGGCTTGGTCGTGGTCACGCCCGGAAGCGGGCTGATCATGATCGAGCCGGTCTCGGTCTGCCACCACGTGTCGACGATTGGCGCCTGCCCGCCGCCGATGTGCTCGTGGTACCACATCCAGGCTTCAGGATTGATTGGCTCACCCACGCTGCCAAGCAGTCGCAGCGACGACAGGTCGTGCTTTGCCGGGTGCTGAGTGCCCCACTTCATGAACATCCGGATCGCGGTCGGCGCGAGGTACAGGATGCTCGCCTTGTAGCGCTCCGCGATATCCCACAGGCGATCCTCGGCCGGGAAGTTCGGCGCACCCTCGAACATGACGCTCGTGGCACCGTTGCAGAGCGGTCCGTAGACGATGTAGCTGTGGCCGGTCACCCAGCCACAGTCGGCCGCACACCAATAAACGTCGTCTTCTTTGAGGTCGAAGACGTACTTGTGGGTCGAGGCGACTCCAGTCAGATACCCGCCCGTTGTGTGGACGATGCCCTTGGGCTTACCGGTCGTACCGCTGGTGTAGAGGATGTAGAGCAAGTCCTCGGCATCCATCGCCTCGGGCTCACACTCCGCCGCCTGGTCCGCGACGAGTTCGTGGTACCAGCGGTCGCGACCTTCGGTCCACTCCACGTCGCTGCCGGTGCGCTTGACCACCACCGAATGCTCCACGTCGGGGCACTCGAGTAGCGCCTCATCGACGTTGGCCTTCAGAGGGATGTGGCGACCCCCGCGCCATGCCTCATCAGCGGTGATAACCGTCCGGCAGTCGCAGTCGAGAATCCGGTCGCGCAGAGACTCGGCGGAGAAACCACCGAAGACGACCGTATGGGCGGCGCCGATCCTTGCGCAGGCCAGCATGGCCGCCGGCAGCTCGGGAACCATGCCCATGTAGATCGCGACGCGATCTCCGCGCTGCACTCCAAGGGAGCGCAAGCCGTTGGCGAGCTTGCACACACGCTCATGGAGGTCTCGATAGGTGATGGTCTGGGTATCACCCGGCTCACCTTCCCAATGGAAGGCGACCTTGTCGCCACGCCTTTCCAGGTGGCGATCGAGGCAGTTGACCGATGCATTCAACTTGCCGCCGACGAACCACTTGTAGAAGGGGTGGTTCGAACGGTCGACGACCTGATCCCAGGGCTCCATCCAATCGAGCGCTTTGGCCTCCTCGGCCCAGTAGGCCTCGGGATCTGCCGCGGCGCGGTCGTAGATCTCGGCCTTGGCGTTCGCCGCCGCAGCCAGATCGGCCGGCGGCGGGAAGGTGCGGTCCTCGACTTGAAGCGCCTCGATCGTGGGGCGATCGTCGCTCATCTCGGCCTCCGGGAGTGGTGCGTGACGGTGGCCAATCGTAACCCGGTACTCCCTGCTGGACCATCGGCTAGCACCGAATACCTCGCTGGGTATCAAGTCCTAGAGATCTCTCGCCGATAGGCCGTGTGGACGCAACGCCCCCTTTTGTGCAGGCGCTTTGTCCGCATACGTCACGGATGACGTCGTACGTCAACCGCAGCCTCCCCTGAACCAGGGAACTCCCATGTCACGCCAGATCACGTCCGCCGAGAGCACTCCCCGCAAGCGCAACCAGCCCGCCCCGCGTACCCGTGAGCAGGTTCTTGCCGAGCTGCGCGGCCTGGGTGGACTCGTTCTCGAGCAAGCATTGCTCGATGCCACCACCCGCCCGCTGAAGAGCCTTCTCGAGTGGACCGAGCGCCTCGCCAACGAACTGGGCGAGCCCCGCCCAGGCCGGGCGAGCAACTACCCCGAGCTGCTTCGGGTGATCGTGGCGATCAGCCGACGCGCCGGCAACACAACGGGCCTCAAGGTCGCCTGACCTGATTGGTTGCGGCGTCCCCGGGGCGCCGATCGGATAGCGTGGCTGCCCGTGGGGCAGCCGACCCAGGAACGCACGACTTACCCCGATCACCTCCGTGATCTGATCGAGGGCTACCTGGAATCGCTCCGTTTTCTTCGTGGAGACCCCGGGGACGAGCAGGCCGCGGGCACCGAGGGCCTCATCGAGGCGATGCGTTACTCGCTGCTTGCGGGTGGCAAACGCATTCGCCCGGTGCTGGCTCTTGCCACGGCCGAGAGCCTCGGCCGCGACCCACAAGAGCTCCTACCCACGGCGGCGGCGATCGAGCTCACCCACACCTATTCGCTGATCCACGACGACCTCCCGGCGATGGACGACGATGAACTTCGGCGAGGCAGGCCCACATGCCACGTCGTGTACGGCGAGGACACCGCGATCCTCGCGGGCGATGCGCTGTTCGCTGAAGCGGTGCGGCTGATCTGTGACGAGCAAGGTAGCGGGCCCCGCGTACAGCTCGGAATGCTGACCGAACTCAGTCGCGCCGCCGGCGTCCCGGGAATGGTCGGCGGTCAGTACCTCGACCTCCAGGGCGAGGGGCACGACTCAATCGGGGCTCTTCGACGAGTCCACTCCCTCAAGACGGGGCGTCTCATCGCGTGCGCGGTTCGTTGCGCCCTCGTGCTCGCCGAACCCGATCCGGAGACTTGGGGGCACTACGACCGTTTTGCTCAGAAACTCGCCCTGCTGTTTCAGATCGTCGACGACATCCTCGACGTCGAGGTCACCGAGGACGAGCTCGGGAAGATGATTGGCGCCGATGAGCGAGCGGGGAAAGCCACCTACGTGAGCTTGCTCGGCATCGATGAAGCACGAGCCCGTGCCGAGCACGCGCACGCTGAGGTGATCACGACGCTGAACCTCATCGACGGCCCCAACGACGCACTCCTCGCTCTGGCCGATTTGACCCTCTCTCGTCGTAGCTGAGCGCATGCGCGCCCTCGTTCTCTACGGCCCAGGGGACCTGCGGCTGGAGGAGCGGGACATCCCGGAGCCGGCGTCTGGGGAAGTGGTCATCCGGGTCGACGCCGCTGCCACCTGCGCCACCGACGCCAAGATCCTTCGCGTGGGCGCGCATCCCGCCCTCGGGCCTTTACCCTCGCCGTTCGGACACGAAGCGGCCGGCACCGTGGTTGCGATCGGGTCCGGTGTGGAGTCGGTGATCGAGGGGCAGCGAGTAGTACCCGCCAACTCCGCGCCGTGCGGCACATGCGCCGCCTGCACACGCGAAGGACCAGGCCAGTGCGAAGACCTGGAGTTCCTCTGGGGAGCCTTTGCGGAGTATCTCCGAGTGCCTCGGCGCATCGTCGAGCGCAATCTGGTTGCGATGCCCGATCGGCTGGAAGTGACGCTGGCGCCGCTCGCCGAGCCCTTGGCGTGTGCCGTGAGGGCGGTGGGTCAGTGCCGGATCTCCGCCTCATCGCGCGTCGTGATCATCGGGGGTGGCGCCCAAGGAGCGATGCTCAGCGCGCTCCTTGCCGAACGAGGGGCCGAGGTGACCGTCGCCGATCCACACCCGGAGCGACGTGAGCGCGCACTGCTGTTCGGCGCTGCGTCGACCACCGGCCGTCTAGATACGTCCAGCGTCGGAGACTTTCATCGCCGATGGGGGCAGCCGGATCTCGTGATCGAGGCCGTTGGCCGCCCTGACGCCTGGCAGGCGGCGGTGACGTTGGTACGCCCGGGCGGTCAGGTGCTCTTCTACGGGGGATGCGCGCCGGAGTCGGTGGTCGAGTTGCCGACCACCCGACTTCACTATGACGAGCTCACGCTACGCGGCACCTTTCACCATGACCCGGAATCATTCAGAGCAGCCGTACGGGTCCTGGCTAACGAGGGCGAGAGGTTCCTACCACTACTTGGCGCACCGGTGGCCCTCGAAGACGTTGCTGAGGCGCTTCGCCGGAACGGTGCGAAGCGCCCGGTAATCATCTGAGGCTGCTAGGCGTTCTTCTCCATCCACTTCTTGAACTTCTCGAACTGAGCTGACTGATCACGCAGGCGACCGAGCTCCTTCTCCTGCTGTTTGACCAGGCTCGTGAGTTCACTCATCACGTCGTTTGCACGTTGCAAAACGGCCTCGGTGCTCTTACGACTGCCGCCACCCCGCGTACCTCGACGCCCACGCGACTGCAGCGGGGTGCCGCGCATACGGGCGATGCGGTAGTAGTTGGCGGCGACTGTCCCTGAGCGCCGTCCGGTCTCTTCGGAGAGGCGCTCGAATGCTTGGGTCCGAGTCAGACCCTCAGACGCGACGAGCTTCTCGACCTGCTCGAAGATCTGTTCACCGATGCGTCCACGAGGCGCGGGTTCTTCCGTACTCATATATGCCTTTCCTACGCGACATTCGCGAGGCTGATGGTGGATTATTCACGCACGACTATAGTCATGCGCCGGCGCCTAAGGCGTGAGCATGTAATGCGTTAACACGTCTCGCAACGCGCGATGACTTCTATTCGTCAGGGAAAAGCGCGAGCGTCGCCGTAAAGCCGTGAAGGAAGTTCCGGCGGCCAACCGGGCCGATCTCTCCATTACAGAAGAGACCGACGGTAGGTATGTCGCCGAGCTCATCGACGACGGCAGACGCGTCGTGATCGGCAACACCGAACAAGCGTGAGCCACGGCCGTTACAACTGAATAGCAGCGCGCCACCGGGCTTGGCGCCGAGGTCACTGCCGCCCTTTTGAAGTGCCCGACGAAGGTCTGAATCCGCCGACTCGGCATCGCGAACGTGAAACCTCATCGTCTGACCGACGCGGACCCGCTCACCCACCAGTAGCGCGCCTCGCTCACTATCGGTCCCCCGGACTCCTCGCACCAGGTAGTCGCCGACGGTGTAGTCGGGACGGTTCTCATCGATGACCAACCCGGCAAGCAGGCCTCCCGCAAGCAGGTCGCTCTCAGACTCGTTGGCCCCCTCCAGCAACTCCGTGAGCCGATCAAGCGCCGGTTGGCTGGCGAGCTCCTCGACCACCGGACCATCAGCAGCGGTGATCACCATGTCCTGACCGACCGGTCGGCATCCCTGTGAGACGACGGTCACCGCCGCATCAGCATCGAGCACCAGCGCCACCGCGCCGTCGGTCCGAACCTGACCGTTGATGATCATCCGATGCTCGCCAGGCGCACGTCCCCCTGAGGCGAGGCCGCCTACGACCTGCGTCCCCGGTAGACGGTCGTCGAACAGCGCCAGTGCGGCATCGACGGGAAAGGTGAAGGGGTCCGCGAGCAACACGACCAGGTGCGGCGAGTGCTCGATACCCTCCGGCAGGCCGACGATCTCGACGCCGTCCTCGTGGGGCCGCGCCGACAGGTCCAGGGTCATGGTTGAGCTGGAGAGGTTTGCGCCCCACAGAGCCAGCCCCGGCGGTTCCTCGATCTCCTTGCCGCGCGCGATGACCGCCTCACCCGTGCACCCGATCAGGCTGGTTGGCGTGAGGTGAGCAGCGATCCCGTCGAGTACCCCCTCAACGTCCGCCATGACGTCCGAGGTCGCGAAAACCGCGACAGCGCTCGGCGCGGGTCCGAGCACACCTGCCAACTCGTGTGCGGCCTCGGCCGCGGCGGCGGCGGCGTCCGGATCGCGTGAGAGTGCCGCGGCGAAGCGAGCCGGAGAACTCATCGGGCGCCGACCTCTTCGTCTCCCTCGCCCAGCGGATCGTAGGGATCAAGAATCGCGCGCGCGTCGAGCTCGAATGCCTCCGGCACCAGCAGCTCACGGGAGCCTCCGGCGAGCATGTCGGGCACGTCCATGTTCGCCGTGCGCCTCACGAACACGGGGATGTCGGCATCCTTGAGACGGGCGGCCTGGAGCTCACCGTCCGGCAAGTTCTGAGCGAAGTAGACGACGACCCAGCGAACCTCGGGCGTCTTCTCAGAGTCGCGCTTTCCCCATCCGAAGAGCGGGCTCATTCGGCTACCACTCCTGCGCCGGCGCCGGAGTACCGGTAGGGAGTTTCGGCCCGGGCGGCTCTCGCCCGATGGAGAAGACCTTGATCAACGCCACACCGGCGATGAAGCCACCGATGTGGGCCAGGTAGGCCACACCGCCGTCGCCGGTGTCCGATTCCGCTGTCGCGGCAGCTCCCAGGAAGACGAACTGCAGCACGAGGTAAATGACCAACCACATCCATGCCGGCAGCTTGAATGGCAAGAAGAAGAAGGGCAGGACGACCGTCCAGACCCGTTTTCGGGGGAAGAGCACCAGATATGCCCCCAGGATGCCGGAAATCGCACCGGACGCGCCGATCACCGGGGTCTGAGAGGACGGCTCGATGACCGCCTGTGCCAGACCGGCTGCGAGACCCACCGTGAGGTCGAACGGAATGAACCTGATGCGGCCCAGGTGATCCTCGATGTTGTTGCCGAAGACCCAGAGGAACAGCATGTTCCCGATCAGGTGGAGCCAGCCACCATGAAGGAATTGGCTCGAGAAGAGCCCGAGAAAGCGACTGTGCTCTTGGTTGATGCCCACGCAGCTGTCGGGGGGCACCATTCCGGGATCCTCGAGCAGATGCTGCGGAACCAGCCCGTACTCGCAAATGAACGCGAACTGGCCCATCAGTGAGGCGTCGTCGGGCTTTTGGATCTGGAAGAGGAAGATCGCCGTATTGATGACGACCAGCCCGAGTGCGAGGTAGGCGAACCGTCGGGTCGGGTTCTCGTCGCGAAACGGGATCATTCAACGAGGCGCACTCAGCGGTTGAGCACATGAGCCAAGAGAGCGGCCTGTGAATGCATGCGGTTCTCGGCCTGATCCCATATGGCCGATCGGGGCCCATAGAGCACCTCGCGGGTGATCTCGTGACCATGGTGAGCGGGGAGGCAGTGAAGGGCCACGACCGCTGGTGATGCGGCATCCATCAGGGCGTCATCGACACGGTAGGGCTCGAGATCGGCGAGCCGTTGCGCCTCGGATTCCTCATCACCCATGGATACCCATGTGTCGGTGTAGATCGCCGAAGCGTCGTCGACGGCCTCTCGAGGATCTTCGACCAACCGGACCGAGCCTCCGAGCTCGCTCGCGCGCGCGCTGGACCGTTCAGCGATGTCGGCGTCCGGCAGATATCCGGGAGGGCAGCCGCACGTCAGATGCATGCCGGTCAGCCCGGCCATGATCATCAGCGACGAGCAGACGTTGTTGCCATCGCCGACATAGGCCATCCGTAGCCCCGATAGTGAGCCGAAGCGCTCCCGCAAAGTCTGAGCGTCGGCCAGCGCCTGGCAGGGATGGTGCTCGTAGGTGAGGCCGTTGATCACCGGCACGTCAGCCGCGTCATCGAGTTCCCGGATCTTCGAGTGCGGCCCCGTTCGGATGACGATGGCCTCGACCATGCGCGAGAGCACGCGAGCGGTGTCCTCGACGGTCTCGCCGCGCCCGAGCTGGAGGTCACCGCTGGAGAGGACCATGGGCGTGCCCCCAAGCCGCGCTATGCCGCTCTGAAAAGAGACGCGAGTCCGCGTCGAAGGCCGCTCGAAAATCAGGGCGATCACCTGGTCGGCAAGCCACGGAGGCCACGGCCGGGTGCCCCTTAGCGCAATCGCCGTGTCCAGGACGGCGTTGATGGCCTCCGGAGTGTGATTCTCGAGCGTCAGCACGGAGCGGCCGGTCAGCCCGGAGATTGGAGCGGGTCGGTCCATCACACCTCGGCCGTGTCGGTTTCGTCAATGCCTTGGGATGCCGCCCACGCGAGCGGCCCGGTTTCCCAGCCGGCGCCGAGTTGCAGAGCCAGATCGACGTCCCTCCGATCGGCAATCTGCTCGCGCGCGCACGCTGCCGCCTCGGCGATGGCCGCGCCGTAGTACCGCTGGGATACGGGTGCAGCGGCCTTGGTCGGTGGCGCGTCAGGATCCACGTCGAATCCTCCGCCCGACTTGGCGCCGAGGTTTCCCGACTCGACCATGTCCGCCAGCAATCGCCCGGGCGAAAAGCGCGGCCCGTATGCGCCCTCCAGCTGGGTCGAAATGCTGAGCAGTGTGTCCAGGCCCACCAGGTTGCCGAGGGCGAACGGGCCCATCGGCGCCGGTCCGCCGTGGGCAACAGCCGCGTCCGCGGCCGTAGGGTCCACGCCCGCGGACTCCGCCTCCCGATACGCCTCGACCATGGCCCGCACCAGGACGCGGTTCACGAGGAATCCCGGGCACTCACGGACCCTCACCGGGGTCTTTCCGTAGCGCTTGGCCAGTTCAACGGCGCGATCCACGACCGCGTCGGTGGTTTGGGCGCCTCGAATGACTTCCACGAGTGGCATCACGCTGGCCGGATTGAAGAAGTGAAGTCCCACGACCGACTGCGGCCGGCCGGCCGCTTGCGCAAGATCCGTGATGGACAGGCCTGAGGTGTTGCTGGCCACCAGGGTGTCCGCACCAAGCTGCTCACCGAACGCCTCGAAGACGGCCAGCTTGACCTCCATACGCTCTGACACGGCCTCGATGACCGCAGCGCAATCAGAGAGGGCAGAGACGCTTTCGGCACCACGGATGCGTCCTTCGATGCCGCGGGCTTCATCCTCGGTCAGACGCCCCTTCGCGAGGCGACGCTGCGCAATGGCCCGCGCGCGATCCAAACCCGCGGCGAGCGCACCGGGGTCGGTGTCAACCAACGTCACGTGATCACCTGCCGCTGCGCCGAGGAAGGCGATTTCGCTTCCCATGACACCGGCGCCGACCACGCCGAGAGCGCCACTTTCGACCATCCGCCGGGAGTCTACCGGCGGCCGGTGGCTCAGCCGGACGCGCCGATCCGTCTCGACGGGACCGACGCCGCCGCGACACCGACGAGCCCAATCACAAGATGCATGCCGGCGACCTGCGTGTCCCCTGACGCCCAGTCGCCCAGCGATCCGTCGGTGGCCAACCCGACAAGGCCCCAGATGATCAATAGAGGCGAGATGACCATCGCGAAGGCCCGTGCCCGCGTTGGCGTCGTCGACATCCCAGCCCCCACCAGGCCGATCGCAAGATGCAGCCCCGACGAGACCGGATCGATCAGCATCCAGAAGAGTGAACGAGCATCCCCGCTGAAGCCGACCAGCAACAGGCCCATGATGCCGAGGATCATGAACCAGGCGGCAATGATGCGAACATAACGGCTCGGCAGGTCGGTGCTGAGCCCCTGCTCCGCGGGAACACTCACGCGACTAACGTATCCCGACCCCGCGCAAAGCGAAACGTGCCAGCGCGAAGGGCGCGATCACCAGACACGCGATCAGCGCGCCAAGAGAGGCTCCCGCGATAATGTCGGCCGGTTCATGCTCCCCGCTTGCGACCCTCCCAAGCGAGCCGACCATCGCGGCGACTCCAAGAGCAAGTCCAAGCACGGGCCGCCGCGAGCCTGCGGCGACAGATATCGCGGTCGCGGCTGCGGCATGACGGCTTGGGAAGCCGCCTTCCTCACGTACCCCGGGACGCTCGCGACGGATGCCGTCGCGCAGCACTCGAGCGGTCGTAGCGGCCGCGGCGCCGGCAACCAGCATCCGCACCCCCGCGCCGCGCGTGGCGCGGTCGGAGATCGCCGCACCCACAGCAAGGTGAAAGAGCGGGCTCATGGCGTTAGCGGCCACCCGAGCGAGTTGGGGACCTCCCCCTACCCCGTTAGCGGCGGAACGGATGCCTTCACCAAGGCGACGGTCATAGCGGAACACGGACACCGCCCGGGAGCGTAGCGCGGGGGGTCACCTTGTTACCTTTCGAACCGATGTCACGCCGCTGGATACTGGGCCTGCTGGCCGCCGGAGCGCTCGGGGTCGCCGCCGGGTGCGGTGGCGTCGACGTTTCCGTCGACCCTGAAGCGACGCCCATCCAGCAACGCGATGCCGCAACGGCGTTCACCGCGGACGCGCTGGACGGTGACGGTCAGATCGCGCTGGAGGATTTTCGCGGGACCCCGGTGTTCCTCAACTTCTGGGCGTCCTGGTGCGGACCGTGCAAAGAAGAGATGCCGGACCTGCAGGAGTTCAAGGAGCGCACGCCCGAGGTTCAGGTGCTCGGGGTCGCCGTCAACGACGATCCGGGCGACAGCCGAGCCTTCGCGGAGCAGGTCGGCGTCGACTTCCCACTCGCGATCGACCGCAATGCGGACATCGCGGCCAAGTACTCAGCGACCGGACTACCGGTGACCGTGATAGTCGATGCGGAGGGCAAGATCGCGAGCACCTGGTTCGGGCTGATCACCCCGCAGCAGCTCGACGAGTTCGCCGAGCAACTCGCCTAGCCCCGCGCTTACGCCTCGAGTGCCGCGATGTGCGGCAGGTTGCGGTGCTTCTGGGCGTGATCCAGGCCGTAGCCGACTACGAACACGTCGGGAAGCTCAAAGCCGACATACCTCACCGGAAGATCGCGACCGGACCTCCCGGGCTTGGAAAGCAACGTGCAGATCTCGAGCGACGCGGGACCACGCGCGGCGAGGTTCTTCAGCAGGTAGCTGAGAGTCAGGCCTGAGTCGACGATGTCCTCCACCAGAAGAACATGCTTGTCGGCGATCGGAGCGTCGAGATCTTTGACGATCCGTACGACACCGGATGAGGACGTGGACGATCCGTATGAGGACACGGCCATGAAATCGAGCTCGCAGGGGACCGTCAGCTCTCGGGCGAGATCGGCCATGAACAGGAACGCGCCCTTGAGGATGCCGAGCATCAGAACCTCTCGCCCCTCGTAGTCGCGCGATATCTCCGCGCCAAGCTCCGCCGTGCGCTTGGCGATCTGCTCGGCGCTGACCAGCACTTCACCGGGTCCCGGTTCAACCATCAGACCAATTGCCTCTCACGTCGCGTTACAACGAGTTCCTCACCGATAACCGCCGCGTGCCCACCAGGCAGCTCGATCTGGGCGGGTCGTTCCAGCAGATCACGAGCACGCTCGATGTGTCGCGACTCACGAGCGCCGCCAGAGAAGCCGGCGTCGGTAAGCAGTCGCCGCAGAAGCAGCCGCTGAACGGCCGGGTGCTCCCCGCCGAGGGGCACGACCTTCAAGCCCCGATCACCGGCACACCGACGCCACGCGCTCTGCACGACCGCCGAGATCACCTGCTGCTCATCTCGGAGATGGTCGGCAAAGGCGACCACGTTGCGCTCCGCGCCTTCGTGGATGTCCCTCAAGGCGGGCAGCAGGCCGTGGCGCACGCGGCTTCGGGTGAAGCGTGGGTCGCGGTTCGACGGATCGTCAACCACGTCAAGGCCGTTGTCGACACACCACTGCGCGGTCTGCTCGCGGGTGATGCCAAGTAGCGGACGGATGAACTCGTTGCGGCGGGGAGCCATACCAAGAGCACCGGAGCGGCCGGTCCCTCGAGCGATGCGGAACAACACCGTCTCGGCCTGATCGGTCGCGGTATGCCCCGTGGCGATGCGCGAGCACCCCTGACGCTCCGCGACTGAAGTCGCCACGGCGGCTCGGGCGCCCCGGGCTCTCTCTTGGAGATCCGGGCCATCCTCCAGTTCGAGCGTCGCGATCTCGCAGG
>CAMYIK010000033.1 GCA_947258365.1 uncultured Thermoleophilia bacterium
ACCTCGGCGGAGTAGTCGGAGCCGAGCAGGTTCACCGACACCGTCCGCACGGCATGGTCATCCAGCGGGCTGGGGCGGCCGAGAGTGAGGTGCTGAAGCGCGAGCCGCAGCGGCTCGGCGTACGCGAACTGACCTTCCAGCAGGTAAAGGCAGGTCTGAAGAGCCGAGAGCTCGCTGTCGTCGAAATCGATAGATGGCAGGTAGTAGTTCTCAGGCGGCAGCGCGTAGAGATCGCCTTGGAACGGGTCATCATTGGGACGCTCGACCGATAGCTGCAGGCCCATCGTCTCGATTTCCGCGCGATCGGCATAGAACCGACGCAGGAATGCCTGCTCAGTCATGCCCCCGTAGCCTTCAACGGCTTCGTGGATTTCGTCCGCCGTAACCGGTCTCTGCTGCGCCATGAGGAACGCCAGCAGAGAGAGCTGGCGGACCAGCTTGTCGTCGTCCCTCATTGCCATACCAAAACCCCCGTCTGGGAGGACACCAAAGGATACTCGACTCGTCTCGTTTCGCTGAGGTTCTGGTGGTCGGATCTGGCTGCTAGCGTGAGGTTGCGATGGCAAACTCCGAACACATCTACGACGTGCCCGACGAAGACGAGCTGGCTCAGCTCGTCGGCGCGGCCACACCTCACTTTGCTCTGCAGGCCCGTGACCGGATCATGCAGCTGGTCGAAACGCTGCCGGCCGATCATCCGCGGATGCCCGAACTTCGTGGGCATCTGGCGCGGCTGGAGCACATCGCAAGCTCCGGCGAGAGCGGCGGCCAAAGCGACCTCGACCTGCCGACAGGGGCCTCGCTCAGCGTCTAGCTGCTCTCTGCGAGTGCGCAGCGCACGATGCGCGCGAAGCCTTGCAGGATGTGCGCGGTAGCACCCCAGACGTCCTCGCCACCGAGGGGGTAACGAACCTCGAGACGACCCGGGTTTTTGGGGAGCAGTACGTCTGAGTGAAGGAGATCGTCGATGGCGACATCGAAAACGCGCGCGATCTCCGCGTCGTTCGGAACCGGGGCGACAAGGCCGCTGACCAGGCCGACGAACGGTGTGATCACGAAGTCGGTGGCGACGGTGTGCATCTCATCGAGCCGCCCGACGAGCCGAACCTGCTGGGGTTCGATCGCGACCTCTTCGCGCGTTTCTCGCAAAGCCGTCGCCGCCAGATCAACATCGACGGCCTCCGGGCGACCTCCCGGGAACGAAACCTGCCCGGGGTGGTGCGAAAGATCCATGCTCCGCTTGGTCAGGAGCATGCGCGTCATGCCGTCTCGCTCGAAAAGGGGCAAGAGCACGGCTGAGGCCCGACCAGGCCGCTCAGCGGTCCGCGGTGTGCGGGCAGAAAGTGCCTGCTCGATGACAGTAATCAGCTCGGCTGTGGGCGGAAGCTGAGTCGGCGGAGGAGGGCAGACGAGGCTGCGCGTCATAGCGGGCAGTTTAGAGCGCCACCGCTGCGGGCCCGACTAGACTCGGCACCGATGACCATCGGTGAGCGCGATGAAACCGCCTGGAGCGAAGCCCTGGCGGCCGAGCTCGGGCAGGTGGAGCAGGCGGTTCGGAGTCTTTCCGACAGGAGTCTGCTGGGGCTTCGGGCGGTGGAGCCGCTTCTCGGGCAGCGTTGGTATCTGTGCGCCTTCGATGGACCAAGCTTTCTGTGCCTAAAGCGTGATCTCTCGGTCGAGAAAAACTCAAAGCAGGTGCGCGAGGTAGCAGCCGGCAGCCTATTGGTAGAGCGCGCTGAGGCAATCATCGACGCGGCAGAGATCAAGTATTTGGCGTCGGCCGCCGGGCGTCTACTTGCCGCCGCCGGCGAGCCCGGCGATTTGGAGGAGAGCATCGAGCTGGTCGCTCATCGCGCCCTCCAGCTGGCCGAATGGCGTGAGTCCGCGCAGCGGGAAGTGGCGTCGGTTGCGGCTCTGGATACGGCGGTCGCGCTCCACGAGGCTTTCAGCAAGGCCTATGGGGAGTTCGTAAGCCGCAGCCAGCCGCTCGTCGAACGCCAAGACGAACTCGAACCAGAGGTGGTCTCGGGGCTGCGCGTTTTCGAGGAGGCCGCCGGTCGCGCGGGCATCGGAGAGCCTCTTGCCACCCGGCTCGGGGCCACGCTCGAGGACTGTGATGAAGGCGCCGCGCAGGTGCTCGCGGCCCATGTACTGCCGTTGACCTAGGTCGCGGCGACCGGCTCGACGCCGAAGTTCTCGGCGAAGAGGGCGGAGATCGTCTCCAGATCCTCCTCGGTGAGATCCGGCAGATCAGGAGCCGCGGCGAACTCGTCCAGCTGCTCCATGCCGTAGATGTTCGGCAGGGTCGTGACCATCAGTGGGTCGGCGAGTAGCCATTTCAACGCTGCCTGACCCAGGGTCTGCTCGCGATCCTTGGTGAGGAACTCCAGGCGGTCGATCTTCTGAAGCCCCTCGAGCAGCCATGAGCGCGGGCGGTGGCTGCGGTGATCGTTCTTCGGGAAGGTCGTCTCGACCGTGTACTTGCCCTCGAGCATTCCCGATGAATGCGTCACCCGGGCCATCATCGCGACCTCGTTCTCGCGTGCAGCCTCGAGGAAGTCGGCTCCCGGGTCCTGCTCCAGCAGATTGTGGATGATCTGCATCGCGGTCATCCCGGGCCGCTCTTGGAGGGCACGAACGCCTTCCTCGCGCCAGCCGATGGCCGGTCCCAAAGCGACTCCCCACGAGCGGACCTTGCCCTCGCGTTCCAAGTCCTCCAGCGTCGCGAACAGCTCGTCGTTGCCGATCGCGTCCATCTTCGGATTATGGAGCTGGTAGATGTCGATGTAGTCGGTGCCGAGGCGCTCCAGCGACTTCTCGCACGACGTCCTGACGAACTCGGGCGTCCAGTCCTGAGGCAGTTCTCGCTGACCTCTTGGACGCTCGTAGTTGTACCAGTCGTACCCGACCTTGGTGGCGTAGACGACCTGGTCACGCCGGCCCGCAAAAGCGTCCGCGAGCAGGGTTTCTCCTCGTCCCTTGCCGTAGGAGTCCGCAGTGTCAAAGAGGGTCATGCCCTGGTCGAGCGCCGCATGCAGCAGGCGGATGGCCTCGTCGTCGTCCTTCTCGCCCCACCAGCCGGTAGCGAGCGTCCACACTCCGAACCCGACTTCGGAGACGGAGATGTTGGTCCTGGGAATCGTGCGGTAGCGCATGGGTGGCCTCGTTGCTTGCCGTAGATCTCGTGCCGGACCCGAGGTTATCGCCGCTACGGGCTGCCGAGGACCCTGGCTAGGCTATGAACGATGGACGTCCTTCATGCGACCGAGGTCTCGTTTCGTCTCGGTCCTGGCACAGCGGATGACGCCCGTGCCATCGCCTCCAAGCTGGGTGCTGAGGCCCGAGGCTGCCGTGAAGACATGCTCTTCGTCGATGAGCAAGCGGGGGTCTACGGATACCTCGCGCTCTGGGCTGAGCGGACGGAGGCAGAAGCCTTTGAGGCCTTGCCTGGCGTGCAGGCGCAGGTGGAGCAACTCGCGCAGCGCATCGGAAAGCCGCCAACCGTCCGTCACTACACCGTCGAGAAACCAGGAGCCTCCGCGTGAGCACCGAATCGCCGATCACCATCGCCTGCCTGAAGGGCGATCAGACGGGCCAGGAGCTCCTCGATCAAGCGCTCAGGCTCATGCAGCCCGACGTGCTGGGGTTTCCGGTGGAGCTGGAGTTTCACGACCTCTCCCTCGAGGAGCGTCGCCGCACCGACAACGAGGTCGTGCACGAGGCCGCGAGGGCGGTGCTCAAGCACGGCTTCGGGATCAAGGCCGCCACCATCACCCCGGAGACCGCGGGCGATGTGGGCAGCCCCAACGCCATCCTGCGCGAGGAGACCGGCGGTGAGGTGATCATCCGGACAGGGCGCCGCATTGCCGGCGTTCGCCCGGTTGGCGGCATCCACGCTCCGATCTCGGTGGTCCGGATGGCCGTCGATGGCGCGTATGGCGCCGAGGAGTGGCGAGAGGGCAGCGGCATGCAGGAGCAGGCGTTCCGCACCATGCACATCTCCCGGCGGGTCTGCCGGGCGGTCGCGGAATTCAGCTTCCGGCAGGCCAGGCAGATGAACGCCCAGGTCGTCGGTGGGCCGAAGTGGACGGTCTCGCCGACGTATGAGGGCATGCTCAAAGAAGAGCTCGATGCCGCCGCAGAGCGACACCCGGATATGGTCTACCGGCCGATCCTGATCGACGCGAGCTTCGCGATGTTGATCGACCACTCCGGTGACGCGCTGGTCGTGCCGGCGCTTAACCGCGACGGCGATTTGATGTCGGACATGGTGATGCAGCTGTTTGGTTCGATCGCCGGTGCCGAGTCGCTGCTGCTGAACCTCGACGACGACACGATGGTGCCGAAGGCCGTCATGGCCGAGGCGCCGCACGGCACGGCCCCGACTCTTGAGGGCAAAGACGTCGCGAACCCTCTGGCGATGATCCTGGCGTGTGCGGGTCTGTTGGCCTACGCGCCGACCGAGATTGCCAAGCGCGCGTCGCGAGCGATCTACGTATCAGCCCTGGAGGCGGTCGCCGAAGGCATTCGAACACCGGACCTCGGAGGGCACGCAGGCACGACCGAGTTCACCGACGAGGTGATCGGTCGCGTTCGCACCAAGCTCGACGTGTTCGACGCCCTGGGCGACACGTCGCCCGCGGGTCTCGGCTAGCTCGGTTCCTCGCCGGGCGCACCGTCGCCGGGGCCTTCGCGGAGGAACGCGATCAGGTCCTCGACGGTGAACCGCCCGCCCTGCATCGCGGCGACGAGCCCGTAGACGGTGGCGGTGTGCGGTCGGTCCTTCACGTACGCCTTCATCGCCGGGTTGGCCTCGGTCTCGATCGTCTCGACCTTGGTGCGGCCCGCGGGCGTGGCGCTCATGCCGTTCGCGTGTAGCTCCGCGAGATCGTGCTGCTTCAGGCGACCACAGAGCTCAGCGACCTCGTTGGGGTCGGCGGCGAGCGCCGTCGCGACGGCGTAACCCTCTTGCGGCTCCTCGTGGCGACAGAGCTCGCGAAGAATCAGATAGGAGCCTGAGGTCAGCCCCGCCGCATTGACGGTCTGGTCGAGTACTCCCGCGAGTTCGGTAAGGAGCTCGAGGTCGGCTTCGTCGCGGAGCACGGCTTAGGGGCCGTAGCGGTGGGGTGGGGCCGGGCGCAGCGTCGAATACGCCTCGCCGCCCCAGGTGTGCCCCTCGATCTCCAGTCGATCGAGCAGCGAAAGGGCGGAGCGGACCACCCCGGGCGCGGCGCCGTGCCCATGCGTATTCGCGACCGTGATCGCGAAATCGTGGCCGCCGGGCTCCTTGAGCGGTCGAGCATTGGCCCGGGCCAGAGCGACGCGGGCTTCGTTCAGCCGAAGTGGATCTTCAAGCGCGACGTAGACCTCGAAAAAGGCCCAGTCGCCGGGCTGTTCGGCCAACAGCTCTTGAAAGCGTTCAACGTGCGTCATCTGTGCCAGAAACTAGCAGGGGCCGCGGCGGCGATCAGGACCGCGTGCGCGCCATTGTGAGCGCGTCCGCGACGGCTCGTGACGCGTTCTCAAAGGCCACGTCGTCCAGCGCCGGGGATCCTTCAGGGCGAACGAATCCGTCAGGGAGCTCCACCCAGCTCACGCAGCCGCCGTGCTCTTCGGTAACAGAAAGAACCGGGGCGGGGTCAACGCGCCAAACACGCAGCACTACCGCCCAGAGCGGCTGCTTCGGTCGCCAACGTAGGCGCTCTTCGGCGTAGCTCGGGGCCAGAATGTGGAGATCGTCGATTGCCTCCAGCGCGCCCATGTCGTCGATGGCGTAGCTATCCGCGATCTGGGCGTAGCCGGCGAAGGGCAACTCAGTCGGCTCCTCGCGCTGGTCGAGGCTGCCGGCAAAACGATCGCGGAACTCCGGCTTGACCAACTCCGGGCGCTGGTGGGCGTAGGTCGGAAAGAGGAAGAAGCTGGGGTGGGGGAGTTCGAATTTCTTCTCGCCGATCCCGCCTTTTCGCACGATCAGGACCTGCTCGCCCGCCAATAGGGCTTCGCAAGTGACCGCCCACTCCTTGAGTGCGTGTTCTGCCACGCCACGATCCTATCTCTATGCAGGCTGGTACGGCTGTCAGCGGAGGGGCGCTGGTAGTCTGAAAACCGTGATTGACTCCATTCTTTCCCGTGCCTCCGAGGGTGAGCGCATCACCTCCGATGAGGCGATCCTGCTCTACGAGCAGGCCCCGCTCGATGATCTTGGTGCCGCCGCGAACGCTGTCGTTGAACGGCGCTACGGCGATGAGGTCACCTACAACGTCAACGCGCACCTCAACCCGACCAACATCTGTGTGGTCGGCTGCGGCTTCTGCGCCTTCGCGGTGTGGACCGAGAAGGACGAACGCGCCTACGCTTACAGCGTGGACGACCTGTTGAAGCGGGCGAAGGACCTCGCGGACCTGGGCATCACCGAGCTGCACATCGTCGGTGGCATGACCAAGGAATACGATCTCGAGTACTACGAAGAGCTCTTCACGGAATTGAAGGCAGAGCTTCCTGAGGTCTTCCTGACCGCGTTGACGGCGGTCGAGATCGACTTCGTCGCGCGGCTCTCAAAGGTCAGCAGCAAGGAAGCGCTCGAGCGCACCATGGCCGCCGGCCACGACACGATGCCAGGAGGCGGGGCTGAGGTCTTCAGTCCGCGCGTCCGCAAGATCATCGCCGACCGCAAGGTCCCGGCCGAGACATGGCTGCGGGTGCACCGCGAGGCGCACGCGCTCGGTATGCGCACCAACGCCACTCTCCTCTTCGGTCACTTCGAGACACCCGAAGAGAAGGTCGACCACATGCAGCAGCTTCGCGCGCTGCAGGACGAGACCAAGGGCTTCCAGGCCTTTATCCCGCTGCCGTTCCTCCCCGGCAACACCGATTTCGCCTACCTCCCCGGGCCAAGTCGGGAGGAGAAGCTCCGCACGATCGCCCTGGGCCGCATCTTCCTCGACAACTTCCCGCACG
The DNA here is from genome assembly GCA_947258365.1 of uncultured Thermoleophilia bacterium. Lineage (GTDB taxonomy): Bacteria > Actinomycetota > Thermoleophilia > Miltoncostaeales > Miltoncostaeaceae > CAMYIK01. The sequence continues at coordinate 6,958 of CAMYIK010000033.1, forward strand.
TGAAAGGCCACTGGGTCATGCACGGCGAGGACATCACCACCGAGGCGCTGCGCTTCGGCTTCGATGATCTGTCGGGCACGCTCACGGAGGAGCGCATCGCTCACGCCACGACCGTCAAGACCCCCCTTGGGCTTTCCGAGGGCCGGATCAAAGAGATCATCAAAGCCGCCGGCCGAGTTCCGGTTGAGCGCGAGACGCTCTACAAGCGCTACCAGCGCGAGACAGCCGCGGCCTAGCCGCTCCGGGCCCGCTCGTGGGCAACTCCGACCGCCGATACACGCTCGCCGAGGCCACGGCGATGCTGGAGCGACTCAACGAGGTAGTTGCTGACGCTCGAGACGCCCGAGAGGTGCTGGTCGAGCACGAGCTGGTCGCGCGCCTGGCGGAGCGGGCCCCGGGAAACGGTGGCGGCGAGGACGCCGAACGCTTCACTGGAGCGGCCATGCGATTCAGCAAGGCCCTGGGGCAGTTGAACCACTGGGATATCGTGGTCCGAGACCTCGAAGAAGGCCTCTGCGACTTCCCGGCCGACCGCGAGGGGCGGCTGGTCTACCTCTGCTGGAAGCTCGGCGAGGACGCGATCGACTTCTGGCATGAAATCGACGAGGGCTTCCGCGGGCGGCAGCCAGTCGATCACCTAACCAACTAACCGGACCTCAGCCGGCGATCGGGCCGCCTCGGCTGCGTCCGAAGCACTTGGGGGGATGTCGGTGGGGATGAAACCCGGACACGCTGACGGCCACCTGGTCGAGGTCGGCAAGGCGACCGGCATCCGCGTGTGCTCGGTTGATCACGCCTCCCTGCGAGCGCCAGCCCAATCGGGCTGAGGGCGGAGTACGTCCCGCACGGCCTCGGACCGACTGGCTGTTGGAGAAGGTCGTGGGATAGGTTCGGATAAATCACCACGCCTTCCTGGGAGGCCCGATGAAGCGAGTCCTCACCCTTGTCGCGGGCGCGGTCATCGTCAGCGTGCCAATTGCGCCGGCGCACGCCGCAGAGCCGGCCCCCATTCCCGAGCGGCAGGTCTCGTCCTTTCGCGCGGTCGTCCTCGACCCGGGCGAGGTCAACATCGTGTGGTGGAGCGGCCACGACCGCATCGGCACGAAGGTCGTGGGAACGCACGCCGCCGGAGCACGAAGCGTGGTCTCGGGGGCCACGGAAGGCTTTTTCACTCCCGGCGAGCGCGCATCGATCATACGGCGTCGCTACGTGGCGGCCCCCGACGGCGGCAGCATCTACGATCCCCTGCTCGTTGACGGGCTCGCCTCACTCTGGGCGCGCCATCGTGACGGCAAGCCGGTTTTCACGAAGGCTCGGGTCGGCGGAGCCCCAAGCCTGCGCGCCAGGGTCCCGATCGCGCGAAACGCCTGCAGCGGAGATCCATCGGGTGTACGGATCTTCGACCTCCAGCCTCGAACCCTGCTTCCGCTCCGAATCACAACGAAGCTCCGTGGGCAGCGCCAGGAGGTGACGCGGTATCGCTACGCCAACCTCAATCGCGCTCAGCCGCGAGGTGCCGTCAGGCTTGGTGGCGGTGTCGGCAGGCCGAGGATCGACAACGACGGCTTTCGACGAACGTCTCCGCGCGCGGCGACGGCTCGGCTCGGGTACACACCGTCGCTGCCACGAGATCTGCCCGACGGCTTCCGTCGCAAGGTTTCGGGGTGGGCCCCTCGTGGGAGAATGCTCGGCGCGGAGGGCACCATCCCGCCCCGCCCGAAGCTGTTCGCCGCCGTCTACGCCCGGGGCGTGGAGCGCATCGACCTGACGATTCGGCGAGCCGCGCCGGGCGACTGGATCGGCTCCCCGCTGGGGCGCGAGTGCCGACCCCTCTCCGAAGCCAAGACGACCGTGCGGGGGTTCCCTGCCACCTACGCCATCTCGCATGAGATCCCGCCCCATCTCTACTGGCGCGAGGGCCGTCTGCTCTACACGCTCGTTGGACCCTTCCCGAAGGAGACACTTCGGGAGATCGCTGAGTCGATGGCGCCGGTCTCTGGACCCGCGGCGTAGCAATGGCTCAATGACCGCGGCTCGCGGGAGACCATGGCGGGCCGGGGCAGCCAGTACCTAAAAGAGAGGCGTCGTGAGGTCCCACACTCCGCTCTGACGCTTGCTCATTGGAGGCTGGCCGGGTGGCTGGCGACTCGGCGAGCCACAAGTGCTATCCAGCTCGTATTTCGGGCTGCCTCTTCGCACCATGACCACGTTGAGCCATCGTGCGACTTCGTCATCGAGTAGGTGATTGGTCTAGGGGTGTTGGGAGGCGCCTGTAAGGCGTTCATCATTGGGGCCAAACCATGCGACGAGACACCGAAACTCCCGACACCGCAAGCCGCTGGATCCGTCGTCCGCGGCTCGCCTCGATGTCCAGGAGTCTTCTTGGGCTGGCGCCGTTGGTCATAACGACGGCATTCGTGTTTCTCGCCTCGGTCTACGTCGTGCCGGCCGACGTATCGCTGCCGGAGCTTCTGGCGTGGTGGGTTGCGATTGGTGCGGCGTCGTTTGGGTCGCTGTTCGTCGTGGGCCATCTCGCACGGCGGCTCATGCCGCTCGCGGCGTTGCTCGAGATGTCCCTGATCTTCCCTGACAGGGTGCCGTCGAGATTCCGGGTGGCTCTCAGCACTCTCAGCACGAACTCGCTCGACCGCAAGCTTGCGCAGCGGCAAAGTCTCCACGCCGAGGAGACGCAGGACCTGGCGGCTCACGAGCTGCTTGGACTCGTCTCTCAGCTCGCATTTCACGACCGTTCGACCCGGGGGCATTGCGAGCGCGTCCGGGCGTACTCGCAGATGATCGCCGACGAGCTGGGGATGTCGAGGCACGAGCGGGAGAAACTAAACTGGGCGGCGCTTCTACATGACGTCGGGAAACTCGTCGTTCCGGCCGAGGTGCTCAACAAGACGGGGGGCCTGTCCGACGAGGAGTTCGCCCTGATCAAGAGCCACCCCGAGGAAGGGGCGCGGATCGCGGAGCCCCTCCGGAAGTGGCTTGGTGAGTCGTTTAACGCGATTGCCCAGCACCACGAGCGATGGGACGGAACGGGGTACCCGAAGGGACTGAAGGGCAATGAGATCTCCCGCGCTGGGCGCATCGTCGCCCTCGCGGACGCATTCGACGTGATGACCTCGGCTCGGTCCTACAAGAGCGCGGATTCCGTCGACGCCGCCAGGCGTGAGCTCGTGGATTGCAGCAAAGGCCAATTCGATCCCGATGTCGTTCGCGCGTTCCTGAGCGTGTCGATTGGTCTACTTCAGTCGAGGATGCCCCACTCGAGCTGGGTCGGTTTCATACCTCTCATCGGACGCCTACCCATCGGCCAGGCGGTAACACCCGGCCTCGCATCGCTCGGAGCGGCCGCAGCCCTTGTCGCCCTTCCGGCAGCGGGTCTCGGGCTGGTTGCGAAGGCCCCCGACGTGGAACGGCCGACTGCGACGTCCCTGTCCACTGGGCCTAGTGCGGCCTCGCAGGCCGGTGCCGGGTCACTAACAGCACCTCCTTCTGGGCCAGGAGTACGCACACGACCTACCACTCCGGCGCAACCGGACGCCGACGCCAAGGCTCCTTCCGTAGGTACAAACCCGAAGGAGTCGGCACCCTCGCGGCCCGTGACCAGCCCCGGGGACACCTCACGGCCCAGCAGCCCCCCCGGGCTCGAGGTGCCCGATGTAACAGAGACTCCCGGGCTGCCAGGGCTGCCTGAACTGCCAGCGGTGCCCAGCCTGCCAGCTGTGCCTGACCTGCCGGTGCTTCCCGACCTGCCCGAGCCGCCCCAGCCGCCCTCGGTCCCCGTCGTGCCCGAAGTTCCGGAAGTGACTGCGCCCGAGGCGCCCGTTCCCAGCGTGTCCGAACCCAATGCGACGACTGGGCAGATTCCTCCTATCGCGGTCGCTGAGCGGCCCTCAGGGGCAGGGCTCCCGGGCGGGGAAGCTATTCCCTGACTCTCCCTAGGTCTGCGTGACCCTAGGGTTTGCCGCTGACTGCGCCGGCTTCGTCGGCGGCGTGTGGGTCGGCCAGCGTCGGCGAGACAACTGCGCTCGGCGAAAACCAGGACGCGAGGTCGAGCCCCGAGGCAACGGGCCCCTCGGTCTTCTTCTCACAATCGCCGAAAAAGGCGGACGGGACGAGCTTGCCGGCGGCCTCACAGGAGAGAACCTCAAGGATGGCACCGTGACGAAGATCGACTTCGCCGCGGGTGTGACCCCTAGCAGCGTCAGCCAGGCGGGCGAACGGCCCGCCTGACTCCTCGCCCTAGAGTTCCCGGCGGCGCAGGCCGAAGACCGCGATGCCGAAGAAGATGCCGCACCAGGCCAGAGTCCAGAGGACGGTGTCGATCTCGGCGCTGGGGACGTTGACGATGTTGCCGTTGATCTCCACTTGAGGCGCCACGGGCCCCGCTTCGTCGGTCGCTTGGAGGTCCGCCAGCATTGGCGACACGACCGCCCGGGGGAGTAGCCAGTAGGCGAGATCCAGCCCAGCAGCTCCCGTACCGATCAGTCCTTGGTCCGCCGCCGCCTTCAGGTTCACGATCGCCTGGGCGGTGATGATGACCACGAGGCCGAAGGCAGCGCCCGCGACCACTCCAACCAGAGTCGCCGCGCCCGCCGCCGCGAGTAGCGCTAGGAGAAGTACCTCGGCGGTGTAGATCGTGTGGAGCCCAAGATCCGCGTCTAAGCCGTCTCCGCTTGCCGCGCTGCCGATCTGTGCGGCGATGCCCCAGATCGCGAGGATCGCCATGAGCCCGATCGATCGCGAGATCAGGCGCGACCAACCTATGTCCGAGGGCGAGGCTCCAGCTCCGCCGAACAGACCGAAGACGCCCCGCTCGAGATCGCGTACCAAGGCCGGGGCGCCGAGGCCAAGGGCTACGGCCAGTCCGCCGAGTGCCAGCACCGCGGCGACGTTGCGCTGGTAGTCGGCGTCGGAGTTCGCGAGTCCGAAGGCAAACGTCAGGGCCGCTCCGATGAGGACTGCCGCGATCACCCACCGCCGTCGGGCGAGGACCCGGAGATCCGCGATCAACAGGTTGCCGACGGTGCCCACTAGCTCGGCGCTCCATCCGCGAGTTCGATGGCGGTGTCGACAAAGCTCCGAAAGCCACCCGGCACCGCCGTCGCGATGATCGCCCCCGCGCCGCGGGCGCGGGCCGCATCGAGCACCGCGAGGGTCTCCGGCGACTCCCATGGATCATCGAGCAGCAGCAGATCCGGCTCGCCTACAGCGGCGCACGCCAGGCTTGCTCGCCGCGCGTGCTCGACATCGAGCGCACGGAGCGGGCTGCGCTTATGCGCGCCCAGGCCGCAGAGCTCCATTGCGCGGTTCACCGCGCCGTCGTCCTCAGCGCTGCGCAGGCGAAGGATCAGGCGGAGGAGTTCCTCGAGCCGCAGCTCGGCGGGGAAGGGCCGACCCTCCGGCGCAAAGCCAATGCGCCCCTCGCGGGTCGCGCCGCCGGGTGGCGAGCCCAGCACGACGGCATCGCCGGAGGATGGCACCAGTCCAAGAATGCCCCGTAAAAGTGAGGTCTTCCCGCTCGCTTCGCCGCCGACGACCAGCGCGCTTTCGCCGGCCTCGATGACGAGGTCGACGTCACGCACTGCAGCCTGTGGCCCACGTCGATTGTGAACCGCGAAATCGGCGAGTCTAAGAAGGGGTGGGCCTGCGCTCACTGGCCGGTGAACGCGGTCATCCCGTGCGAATCAGCTCGAGCACCTCGTCTCGGGCCTGCTCCATGTGCTCAGCCGAGCGGAGCGATTCGAGGTTGAGTCGAAGGAGCGGCTCGGTGTTGGACGGGCGCACGTTGAAGTGCCAGTCGTCGTATGCGACCGAGAGTCCATCGACCTCGGTCTGAGTGCCATCGGAGTACTGCTCACGCAAGCGCTGGAGCGTACCGGGTACGTCCTCCACCGTTGAGTTGATCTCTCCGGAGATGTGGTACTGCTCGCGGAAGCCCGCGATCAGCTCGGACAGTGGGCGGTCGGTGCCGGCGAGCAATTCGAGCACGAGCAGCGCCGGGATCAGGCCACTGTCGGCGTAGGAGAACTCGCGGAAGTAGTAGTGCCCGCTGACCTCACCGGCGAAGAGCGCGTCGATTTCTCGCATGCGGGTTTTGATGAACGCGTGCCCGACGCGGTACTCGTCGGCGGTTCCGCCAGCGGCGTTGATCGCGTCACGAACCGCCCAAGAGGCTCGGAGGTCGTAGACGATCGGCGCCGGGCCATGGCGGCGCAGCAGGTGCTGGGCGAGAAGCGCGGTCAGAAAGTCGCCGGGGACGAATTCGCCCTTGTCGTCGATGAAGAAGCAGCGATCCGCGTCGCCGTCGAAGGCGATGCCGAGGTCCGCGCCGTCTTCGAGGACCTTGTTCTCGATGAACTCACGGTTCTCAGGAAGAAGCGGGTTCGGCTCGTGGTGCGGGAAGCGGCCGTCAGGATCCAGGTAGTAGCCCACGCCGTCGATGTCGAGCCGCTCCAAGACCGGGGGCAGATAGAGGCCGCTCATGCCGTTGGCGGCGTCGAGTACGACGCGCATCCCCGAGATCGCCGAGGCGTTCACGAAGCCCATGGCGTGATCGACGAATCTGGGCAGGAGCGTCTCGTCCTTCGTTCGGCTGCCGCCTGGCGCCTTCGCGGAATCGCCGCCGTTGGCCGTCATGCGACCGAGCTCACCGATGCCGGTGTCGCCCGAGAGCGGTAGCGCTCCGGCTTTCACCAGCTTGATGCCGGTGTACTGCGGCGGGTTGTGGCTGGCGGTGATGATCGCGCCGGCGTCGAAGCCGCCGTCAGAGACCGCGAAATAGATCATCTCTGTCGCCGCAAGGCCGTACTCGGTGACCGCGGCCCCCGCGCTCGCCGCACCGGCGCTGAAGGCGTCAGCCATCCCGGGCGAGCTCAGCCGCACGTCGTGGCCGACGGCGACGGTCTTTGCGCCGGTCAGCTCGACGAAGGCTCGACCGATCCTCTCGGCGCCTTCTTCGTCCATCTCCTCAGGGTGGAGGCCCCGGACGTCATAGGCCTTGAAAACTCCGGGCGTGAGAGTCATTCCTTGTCGAACCTCGGTTTCAGCAGTTGGTAGGTCTCATCAAGGTGCTGGGGCATCACTCGCGTGTCGCCCAGCACGGGCATGAAGTTGGTGTCGCCGACCCAGCGGGGCACGAGGTGCATGTGGAGGTGCTCGGCGATGCCGGCGCCCGACGCGCTTCCTTGATTGATGCCCATGTTGAATCCCTGGGGGCGCATGACCTCGGTGAGAATGCCTTGCGCGCGCTGCATTAGCGCCATCATTTCGGCTAAGGCTGGGGCGGCAAGAGTGGTCAGATTGTCCGTGTGTTCATACGGCACGACCATCAGGTGCCCATTGTTGTACGGGTAGAGATTCATGATCACGAAGGAGTGATCGCCGCGCGCGAGGATCAGCGCGGTCTCGTCGTCGCCTCTCTGCGGCAGACGGCAGAACACGCACTTGGGGCCGTCATAGCCCTCGTCGTGCTCTTTCGTGACATAAACCATCCGCCACGGCGCCCACATGATGTCGCCGCGGCCCCCATCGCCTTGGCTCACAGCCACTTTTTCCGGCGGAACCAACTGAGCATTCCGACCATCGAGATGACCATCAGTCCGATGGGAACCAGGAACGAGGCGGAGCCGGAGCTGGCAAAGGGGAGGCCTTCGGTGTTCATGCCGTAGATCCCGGCGATCAGCGTCAGAGGCAACACGATGGCCGACAGCACGGTGAGGGTGCGCAGGATCTCGTTGAGGCGGTGGGTGATGACCGACTCGTTGGTGGCCTCGAGTGACTCGACGACCTCTTTGTAGTTCTCCAGCAGATCCCAGATGCGCTCGTTCTTGTCGACGATGTCGTCGAAGTAGAGCTCGAGGTCGTGGGGCGTGTAGCGCTGGAGCGGCTCTTCGAGCTCGCGCAGCGTCGGCCGCTGGGGCTTAATGATCTTGCGGTAGTTCAGGATCTCGTGCTTGGCCTGGGAGATGTCTCGCACGGACTCGTCGCTGCTGCCCTCGAACAGCTCGTCCTCGATGGCGTCGAGCTTGAACCCGATCTTGTCGAGAATCGGGAAGCAGTAGTCGAACATCGTGTCGACGATCTCGTAGAAGAGATGGCCGGAGCCTCGGCTCATGTGCTTGTCGGCTTCGCTCTGCTGCTGGCAGCGCCGCCACAGTCCCTGGAGCGCCTTCATCGGCTCCTTCGGGATCGTGATCACGAGGTTGTCGGCGACGAACACGTTCAACTCGGCCGGCATCATGCGCCCCGCGCCCTTGTCGAAGCGGGGGAAGTGCAGAACCACGAAGACGTAGGTCTCGTACACGTCGATCTTGGCGCGCTGGCGCCGTCGCGAGCGCACGTCCTCGAGGTCGAGGGGGTGAAACTCGTAGTGCTCGGCGAGCCAGTCGCCGGCCCGCTCAGTCGGAGCTTGGAGGTTTATCCATGAGAGGCCGTGGGCCTCGGTGCGCTGGACGTCGAGGGCCGGCGCCTCAGGCGAGATCTGCGCGCGATCCCTGCCTCGCCGGCCGATGTTGAGACGGCTCGCCATCATCCGCCCCGATCAGGGCTCGTGGGTCGCGTGTGCAAGGCATGGCGTGATTGTGGCACACCCATCACGGACTTCGGCCATGCGTTCACGAGAAAAGCCGCTCTGGCGGCCGGAACGCGGCTAGTCGATGAGGCCGTTGCGGTACGCGTACCGCGTTGCCTCAGTGCGGTTTCCGACGCCGAGCTTCCGATAGATGTTCGACAGGTGGAACTTCACCGTCTGCTCAGTGACGTACAGCTTGCTGGCGATGTCGAGGTTCGACAGCCCCTCGGCGACCAGGCGCAAAATGGTGAGCTCGCGCTCGGTGAGACCCGCAGGCGGGGCGGCGTCCTTGGCGGTGCCGGACTTGGAGCTGCCGCTACCCGTGCCGCCGATCGCACCCGGAACACCGGGGTGGTAGACGCTTCCGTCCACAACCTGACGGATCGTGCTCGGCAGATCCAACGGGTTGATCGACTTGACGACGTATCCGGAGGCGCCCTTTTCGAGAGCCTCGTTGATGTCGTCGGGCTCCTCGAACATCGAGAGAATGATCACCTTGAGATCCGGGTGATCGGCCTTCAAGCGGCTAAGCGTGCTGAGCCCGTCGCCCTTAGGCATCCTCATATCGAGGATCACGACATCGGGCTTCACCTTCGGAACCAGCTCGATCATCTCTTCGCCGGTCATTGCCTCGCCGACAACGGTGATGTCGGGGGCTGCCTCCAACGCGCGCCGGATGCCGTCGAGCATCAAACGGTGGTCGTCGGCAATCGCCACACGAAGTTGCTTGCCCGTCTCAGGGCTCTTTGTCTCAGTCGCCATAGAGGTCAAGGCTATCGGGTCGCACAAATGTACCCTTCAACCGAATTCACCTTACCCCCAGGGACGGCCAGCATCCAAGCGGGATAGAGGTACTCGCAATGTCCGTTCTGAACCTTGAACGGATCGGCGGTTTAGGCGCCCCCGGCCACGTGCTGGCCGTGGCGCTTGATCGCGGCGACGATCTCCGAGGCCGGGCCACCCTTGACCAGGTACTCGGATGCGCCGTTGGCGAGACCCGCGGCGATCTCTTGTTCCTTGTCGCCGACCGAAAGCATCAGCACGGTCAGATTGGGGAAGCGCGACTTGAGCTCGTACGTTGCCTCGAGTCCATCGACACCAGGCATGGAGAGGTCCATCAACACCACATCGGGCGAGTGTTCCTCGCTCAACTCAAGTGCTTCTCCACCATCGCCAGCCTCAGCAACGACCTGGATCTCCGGATCGCGCTCGAGGAGCTGTCTCAGCACGGCCCGAAAACGGGCGTTGTCATCGGCAAGCAGTACGCGCACCTCAGAACCCATTCAGCTCCTTATACCAGTCACTGATCGCGTAGCCGCATCCGTCGAAGAAGGCTGAAACATCAGAAAACTGCAAAACAAGATTTGCAAAATCCCTGACTCGGGGGGGGCACAACGAGAAACCACGCGATTGAGGCAACTGGAGACTAGGGCCACGGGCGTGCAGTTGGGCCTAGCCGGTCTGGTAGTTCGGGGTATAGAGGGAAACCATCAGTGACGACGAGCCCTCCGCTGACCGGGCCGTCGGTCGCTAGAATCCCCGCCGTGACGCGGGTTTCCCCAGGTTCGTTGGCTGCGATCGTCGAGGCGATCGATCCGGCCGTTTCCCGCTCCAGTCTGGCCCGAATCGCTGATGTCCTGAACGCTTTGACCGGTGTCGTCGGCGGAGAGGCCGCGGCCGTGCATCGCGACGATGGGGCGGGTGAAATGCCACAGATTGTGGGTTCTGGAGGGGCCTCGAGGCTCACTGATGAGGCGACGGAGCTTGCACGGAACGTTGCAGCGAATTCGTCCGAGATAGCGGTGATCGCGGGAGGCGCCGACGGGCCTATTCCTGCCGCGCTTGGCCACGAGAAGGCCGTCGGCGCGCCGATTTTGGTTCAGGGGCGCACTGCCGGGGCGATGTGGGTGTCGGGCTCAAGCGATCTCGCGACCGGTGACGCCGCCGCCTCCGCGGTGCATTTGGCGGCAGACCAGATTGGCGCCGCGCTCGAGAACCTGGAGCTACGTGAGAGCCTCGAGAAGGCCATGGCTCAGATTCTTGAGCGCGACGAGCGCATGCTCGGTCGCATCGGGCTCGACATTCACGACGGGCCGACCCAACAGCTATCCGTGGCTTTGCTCGAAGTGCAGCTACTGGAGGCGGAGCTCGCGGAGGCCGACCGGCAAGGCGCGGAGCTGCCTGAGGCGCTGCGGCCGGCCATGAGCCGCATCTACGAGACGGTCGGCGGCGCTCTGCACGAGATGCGCGAGCTCATCGGCCATCTTCGGCCGGCCCAGTTCGAAGACCGCACCCTTCCGGAGATCCTCGGAGACGCCATCAAGGCGTTCGAGGCGCGCAGCGGTGCCACCGTCAAGGGCACTTTCGAAGGGGACTTCCCGGAGAACGGCATCTCCATCACACAGCGCATCACCTTCTATCGCGTGCTGCAGGAGGCGCTCGCCAACGCGCACCGGCATGGCGCCGCCAGCGAGTGCGCGGTCTTCGCGATTGAGAGCGAGGACGGGATTCAGCTGCGCGTCACTGACAACGGCAGCGGCTTCAACGTCGATCAGGCGATGCGCCCTCGCTCGGGCGCCCCGATGGCGCGTTTTGGGCTTCACGGCATGCGCGACCGCGCGGAGTTGCTCGGCGGCACATGCGAAATCGAAAGTGCGGAAGGGGAAGGACGCACCATCACGATCTTCCTTCCGCGATGGGAACGGCCGGGAGGCACTGATGGCGATTGAGGCACCGATGGTCAAGGTCTGCGGGATCACCTCAGCGGCCGACGCCGCGGCCGCCGTGGCACTCGGGGCCTGGGCGATTGGTCTGGTCTTCGCCGAGGAGAGTCCGCGGTACATCGACCTCGATCAGGGCGCCGAGGTCGCGAGTGGTGTCTCTCCGCTCACGAGCAAAGTCGGC
>CAMYIK010000034.1 GCA_947258365.1 uncultured Thermoleophilia bacterium
ATCGTGGAGGTGAGGGGATCCAACCGCCAGGGTCTTCGTATGGACGGGTTCCAGCGGTTGTTCCGGGCTGACGGGACCTTTGTCGATCACGTACAGCCGGGAAATCGCCCGAATCTCGACTACGAGACCGACGACGGCCACGACCACTGGCACGTTCAGGCGGTGGCTCGCTACGCGCTGGTCACCGAGGATCGCTCGAGTGCGGTGACCGCGGCTCCCAAGGCCGGTTTCTGTCTGCTCGACACCGAGCGCATCGAGCAAACGGGCCCGACGGCCGAGGTCTACCAGCAATTCTGTGAGCGCCGGCAACCGGAGGCCACTGAGGTCTCTCAGGGAGTCTCTCCGGGTTGGCGCGACCTCTATGACGGCGATCTTCAGTTCCAGTGGCTCAACGCGTCATGGGTACCCCCTGGGCCGTATCGCATCCGCACCGAGATCGACCCGGATAACCAGATCCTCGAGGCCGACGAGAACAACGCGCCGCGATTCACCGAGCAGATCATTCCGATTCCGGGGCACCGTGCCCGACCGCTGGCTATTCGCACCGACCAGGGGCGGCCCGCACGAATTCGGCTGCGCGCCGACAGCTTCGGCTCACCAGGACCCCGTCGCTACCGCGTGGTCTCCAAGCCGCGGTTTGGGTCCGTAAACCGCAGGGTCGGCAAGCAGTTCACGATTCCGCGAGTGATCTATCGCCCGAAGTCCGGCTTCACGGGCTTCGACAGCTTCAGTTATGCCGTGACCGACGCCAACTCCCCGTTTCCGAAGGTCCCGGTGATCGCGACCGCGACGATCTGGGTGGGACCCAGCCCGGCTCCAAGAGTGGCCATTGGTGGTTTGGCGACCCGCGTGCGCGTCGGTGCCGGTATGCAACTCACGAGCACTGTGGGTGAGCTACCTGGCCCGGAGGTCACATGGAGCGTCAGCGGCATTCCTGGTGGAGATGCCGCGGTCGGAACGATTTCCCCGGCCGGGGTCTACACCCCCCCCGCGGCAGTGCCGGATCCTCGCGTCGTGACGATTCGGGCGACGAGCATTCACAACTCCGCCGCCTACAGCGAACGGCCCGTGAAGATCGCCGATGCCGAAGGGCTGCTCAATGCCCTCCTGGTCATCAGTAGACCTCGCGTCTCGCTGCGAGGACGCACACTCGTAACGAGCGCGATCTCGCGTGCGTACAACGGCAAGATCCGGTTCGGCGCGCGGGTCGGTGCCCGCAAGCTCAGGGGCTGCGTCAGGCCGGTGCGGCAGTTCCGTACCCAAGGCTGCCGGATCAAGGTGCCCCGCGGTGTCGATCCGAACGCGGTGCGCATGGTCGTGACCGTGACCGATGGCAAGCTCGTGCTCGCCCGTCGCGGCTACGGCTTGCCGCGCTGAGGCGCTCGTCCTGTCCCCGTGTCCACGAAGGTGCCTGCTAGCCTCAGTGTCCTCTGAGATCGCTCCACCCACGGGCGATCTCGCTTTGATTTCGATGAGGAGCTGAGCCGTGAAGCTCTACGCCGACACCGCCGATCTGAACGATCTGGAGACCTTGGCCGCCTGGGGCGTGCTGAGCGGTGTCACCACCAACCCAACCCTCCTCAGCAAGGTGGAGGGCGAGGAAGGCGAGATCTACCGCAGGGTCTGTGAGCTGGTCGACGGTCCCGTCAGTGCCGAAGTCGTCGCGGAGGCTCGTGGTGAGATGGTCAGCGAAGGCAGGCGCCTGGCGGCCATCCATCCGAACATCGTCATCAAGTTGCCGATGGGCGCGGAGTCGCTTGCGGCGACCAACACCCTTGCTCACGAGGGCATACGAGTGAACATGACCCTCTGCTTTACCGCGCCGCAGGCGATGCTGTCGGCTTCGGCCGGCGCCGCGTTCGTGTCGCCGTTCCTCGGGCGCTTCGATGACATCGGCCAGAATGGGCTGACGACGCTCGCCGAGATCGTCGAGGCCTTCGCGATGTCGGACTACGAAACCGAGGTACTCGCAGCGTCGATTCGTCACCCGATTCACGTGGTTGAGGCCGCGCGCATGGGTGCCGATATCGCAACCATTCCCCCGAAGGTTTTCTACCAAATGCTGCAGCATCCGCTGACAGCGTCGGGGACCGCGCAGTTCACGGCCGATCACGAGGCCAGGCAAGCCAAGAAGGCAACAGAGGTGAGTCAGTGAGCAATCCGACCGACAACGATGGCGCGCCGGGAGCCTACCTCCGCGCCGTTGATTTTCTCCGCGTCACGGAGCAGGCGGCGCTCGCGTCCGCACGCTGGCTTGGCCGGGGCGACAACCATGCCGCCGATCAAGCGGCAGTCGATGCCATGCGCCAGGCGTTCAACGAGGTGCCGATCAACGGCACCGTCGTGATCGGAGAGGGCCAGAAGGACGAGGCCCCGGAGCTCTACGTCGGCGAGAAGCTCGGCGCGGGCGGCCCCGAGGTCGATATCGCGGTCGATCCCCTAGAGGGCACCGACCTGGTGGCGCGTGGCGACAGTGGCGCGATCGCCGTCTGCGCCGTGGCCGAGCCCGGCGGCGTCTTCTCGGCGCCGGACATCTACATGCGCAAGCTCTGCGTGGGCGCGACGGCCAAAGGCCGGGTCGACATCGACGCGCCGCTGTCGGAGACCCTCGAGGTCATCGCGCGCTGCTACAACCGTCAGGTGCGCGACATGACGGTGATCGTTTTGGATCGGCCCCGGCACGCAGAGATGATTGAGGAAATCCGGGCGGCAGGTGCCCGGGCGCGTCTCATTCCCGACGGCGACATCACCGCCAGCATGGAAGTGGCGGTGCGCGGTACCGGTGACCATCTGTACGTCGGGATCGGCGGCTCGACCGAAGGCGTCATCACCGCGGCGGCCCTCGAATGCCTTGGCGGCGAGATTCAGGCGCAGATGTGGCCGGGCAACGATGAGCAGCGCCAGCAGATCATCGATCACGGCATCGCCGACCCCGACAAATTGATGACGACCAGAGATCTCGCGAGCGCGCCGCGATACGTTCTTGCCACCGGCGTGAGCGATGGCAACCTGTTGAAGGGTGTGAGGTATTTCGCAGACGGGGCGCGGACGCACTCAATCGTGCTGGACTTGAAGGGCAACACCGTCCGGTTCATCGATACCGTCCACATCTTCAGTCGCACCCTGATCAGCCCGATCAGGCTGTAGGAGGTTCGAAGTGAGCGACAGCGATTTCCCTTTTGAGTTTGCCTTCGGTGAGGGAGCAGGCGAGGAGTTCAAGGAGCGTCTCAAGGAGATGATCCGTGCTCAGAAAGAGGCCTTCGAGGAGCTCCAGCAGGAGTCCGGTGGCCAGCTCGCCAACGTCGACCGTTGGCAGGTCATCACCCAGGCGGTCAACCTGACCGCTGCGGGCCTTGCCGCGCTCGAGAAGCAGGGCACTGCCGAGGACGCCGCCGACGCGATGGGCATGATGTTCGCCCGCGCGATGGCAGCCCTTCAAGGCTCGCTACACCAGCCGGAATAGGCACCAACCAACCGGCCCTTGGGCGCGACCTGGCACTGACTGCGCTTAGGCGGAGAGCTCTCCGTCGACGATCTGCACCGTGCGATCGCAGTACTCGGTGATCCGAGGGTCGTGGGTCACGACGATCGCGGAGATCCCGCGCTGCTTCATCTCGCTACGAATCAGCTCCATCACCTGCGCTCCCAGGCCGGTGTCGAGGGCTGAGGTCGGCTCATCGAACAGCACGAGGTCGGGATCGTTCATCAGCGCCCGTCCGATGGCGACCCTCTGGCGCTCGCCCCCCGATAGTTGAGAGGGCAGGTTCTTGGTGCGCTCGGCAAGTCCGAGCTCGTCGAGAAGCTTGCCGGCGGTCGCGCGCGCAGGCTTGCCCGTGCGGGGGCCGAGTTCGTCGACGACGAAGAGGTTCTCGGCGGCCGTGAGGAATGGCACCAGGTTCACGGACTGAAAGACGAAGCCGACCTTCTCCTGGCGGAATCGAGTGAGCTGGCCGTTGCTGTAGTCGGAGATGTCCTCGCCGCCGACGACGACTTTGCCGCTGCTGGGCGACAGGATGCCGCCCGCGATCGAGAGGAGGGTCGTCTTGCCCGAGCCCGACGGCCCGACCAGCGCGAGGATCTCGTTCTGACCAAGCGTCAGCGAAGCGTGGTCGAGGGCCACGACCTCCGAGTCGCCTACGGGGTAGACCTTGCGCACATCGGTTAGCTCCAGCGCATTCACCAAGGCCTCCATTTCATGATCACGAGCCCCTGCCGATTGCCGAGGCAGGATCGACGCGCAGCACGCGGCGCAACGAGAAACCGCAGCCAACAACGGCGGCGGCGAGCAAGAGCACGACACTGATGGCGATGCGGCCTAGCGAGATGTCCAGAGGAATCGAGCCTGCAGGTATGACGGCGTCAAGCACCAATACGGCCGACCCGGCAATCGCGGCCGCAATCAGAGTCACGACGACGGCCTGTGTGACCAGGCCCGCGAAGATCGTGCGCGAGCGGCCGCCAAGGGCTTTCAGCACGCCGTAGAGCGCCGTACGCTCAACGGTGATCAACGCGAAGAAGAGCGCGATCACAACCAGCGCGATGGCGATGGTGACCCCGAGGATCTGGTTGAACGTGTTGCGTTGTGACTCGACGCCCGGGATGGCGTTGACCGCACCCTCGATCGTGTAGCTGTCGGTGCGTCCATCGGTCGCAGGATCGATTCGTGAGGCCACGTCCTCATCGCCCTGCACGACGAGCGCCTGGAAGACGTTCTCGGCCAGCCGTGCATCGGGGCGATTGGCGCCAAGAACCTGGCGCCATGTTTCTGGCGACGCCCACAGGCTGCCCTGGCCGCTGAAGCTGGTATCGGAGACGAATCCAACGATTTGGATCGGAGATCGGGCAGGCCCAAGAAGAAGGGTCATGTCTTGCTCGACACCATCTGATTTCAGGGTCTCGTCCGCGTAGGCGGTGCCGCGCGGTGGCACGTCCGGAACGCCCTTCGGGGGGATCTCAAAGCCGAAGAGAGCAACGCCAGCGAGATCACGCGGCCCCTTGCCGGGCACGCGCGCACCGAGTTGCACCACGCCGAGACCGCCGGCGCGCTCGACGCCGTCCACGTCCTCGACTGCCGCACGGAGCGCCGGCTCGATCCGGCTACGCAGCAGTGAGGCCTCGGAGGTTTGTGAATAGACGAGCGCCTGGCCGTCCTGGGCACGGATCGCCCCCGTAGACGACTTGATCAGCCCATCCAGCAATCCGCCCAGGAACATCAGCAGAATGGCGATCAGCGTCATGATCACGGCAGCCATCAGAAAGCGACCGGGGCGGCGCCGTAGCTCTAACAGGGCGATCTTCATTGGCCGACACCCCGCCCCGTCGTTGCCTCCATCGGATCGATCTTCAACACGCGGCGCGCGGCGAAAAGCGAGCTGACGAGTCCGAGAGCGAGCAGCGCGATCGACCACCCGATCACCGCGCCTTCCTCGAACTGCAGCTCCAGCCCGCCAAGACGTGTCTGGGAGACCGGCAAGTACAAGAGGATCCCGAGGGCCAAGCCCGCCCCGAGGATGATCACCGCCTGGAGCAATAGTGACCACACCAAACTTCGGGCGGACGCGCCGATCGCCCTCAGAAGGGTCAGCGCTCCGGCCTTCTGGAAGGTCACGATCAGAAAGAAGAGCCCGGTGACGCAGGGCACCACCAACGCGTACAGCAGGAAGATGATGGCGAAGGACTGCTGCACCTGGGCCACGCCCGGCGTCTTGGCGGCCGCATCGCTGCGGGTCAGGGCATCCAGTTCCAGGGACTGCCCGTTGATGGCCTCGACTACCTGGGCGTCGGTCACCCCGACGGCGGGCGCGACGCCCAGCACGTTCGGCGGCGGTACGCCCGCGTCGGGGTTCACCGCCGCCACCAACTCGAGGTAGGTCTCGTTCGACACGAAGATGGTCGGGCCGACGTTGAGTTGCGCCTCCTGCGCGATGCCGACGATCGAGATCTCAGCGTCACCGGGAACGATCCGCACGACGTCGCCGACGCCGTAGCCGTTCCTCGCGTCAGCAGCGCTTGCGACGCCCTCAAAAGCTCTCGTTGGTAGTCGGCCCTCCGAGAGCGACGCCGGCGCGCCGAGTCCCTCGCCATCTGCCCCGGCGTCGTAGCCGATCACGCTGGTGTCGAAGTTCTCCGACTCAGTGAGCGGAGCGCCGGTGAAGGTGCCCTGACGAATGGCGCCGACCTCGCCGACTCCCTCTGTGGATCGGACTCTCTGCTCCAGGTCGGGCGTGATCACGCTTGCCTGGAGAACGCGCTGGCCGTCCACCGAGTACACGAGTACGGGCGCGCTCTGATTCTTGACCGCGCCCGTGAATGACGTCAGCAAGCCGTTCTGCAGCGACTGCTGGAAGAGGATGAGAAAAACCAGCAGGGCAATCGCCGAGACGAGTAGGCCGAAGCGTGCTTTCGCACGGCCAATCTCCCTTAGCGCCAGAAACACTTGTGCATCCCGTCGACCACCCTCTCGGAGCTACGAAGTTCATGGGGTGGGCGGTTGCCCACGCCCGGCCGAAGCGGTGAACTTCAGGCGCGGGCCGCGGCGGCGTGCTGGCGACGCGCTCGAAAAGAGGACTAAGCGGCGCCTAGGGCGCCGTCGGCGTCGACGGGGTACGCCGGTCGACGCGTGCGCGGGTTTTCAGAGGACCTGTTGGTCTTGGTTTCACCCGCGGCCGAACGCGCCGACATCGGGATGGCCGTTGCCGGCGCGTGGCCGTTCGTGTGCATCCTGACCTCAAACTGCGCACTTGAGAGGGTCGAGTCGGCGAGCTCGCGCAGCTCCTTCACCTCACGCTTCAAGGAGGAAAGCTCCTCCGTGGTGCGCTCAGCACCCGCTGCAACCAGATCGACGATCATCCGGAGGTCATCCACGACCGCACGCCGTTCGCGAATCGCCTCATCGCGCATTTCGCGCAGCTCATTCGTGATTCGGGCATCGGGCGTCGCCTGCTCCTTTGCGCGGACCTTGAGATGCTCCAGCTGTGACTCCAGCTGACGGACGGCATCAAGCACGTCCTCGGGCTCCTGAACGCCGCTCACGCGAGGCTCCAGCCCGAAAAAATCTCAACCAGTTCGACACGGATGTGCGTCACACCTGCTCCTAGTCGCCTGAAATCACGGTACAAAGCACCCCGGACAACTTGTGGATACCTAGCCTGCCCCTGTGTTCGGAGCGCTGCGTATCGACCGGATCGCCGCCAAGGCAGGCGCTCTGGCGGTCGAGGGGGAGCA
The DNA here is from genome assembly GCA_947258365.1 of uncultured Thermoleophilia bacterium. Classification (GTDB taxonomy): domain Bacteria; phylum Actinomycetota; class Thermoleophilia; order Miltoncostaeales; family Miltoncostaeaceae; genus CAMYIK01. The sequence continues at coordinate 7,225 of CAMYIK010000034.1, forward strand.
GGTTTTCTCCCGCTGTTATCGCGCTGACGACTTCCTGAGTCGCCTGGTCGGTCTTCAGGCCACCAGGGATCTCATGCCAGACGAGGCTCTTCTCATTCCGCGCTGCGCGTCAGTGCACACGCTGGGGATGCGAGCGCCTCTCGACGTCGCGTTCCTCGACCAGCGGTGGACGGTCGTCGCTGTGCATGCGGGCCTCGGCACCCGCAGGGTGGCCCGTCAGCCGAACGCCCACGCAGCCGTCGAGGCTGAGGCCGGAGTGTTTCCGTGGAAAATCGGACAGGTGGTATCATTTTGGTTACATTGAGCAAGACTCCGGACAAAGAGACGGTCAACTTCACCGTGCGGCTTCCTCAGCTGGAGGCCGACGCGCTGACGCTGCTCTCAAAGAAGAGCCACAAGTCCCGCAATGATCTGATCGTTGATGCGGTGCGTGTGCTGCTCGACGACGAAATCGAGCGTCGGGAGGACTTCGAGTCTCGGCTTGAGCGCCTGATGGAGCAAGACCGAGAGACGCTCGACCTCCTCGCCAAGTGAGCGGAGTCAGATACCTGACGCTCCGCGAGCTTCTCGTGATCGCTCGCGCCGAGGGCGGGGACGGTGTCGCAAAAGCGATCAAGACGAGTCTGGCGGAGTCCGCTCTCGCCGCACCTGCCGCCGCCTTTGGCGATCATGAGGAATACGCCGACCTCATCATGAAGGCCGCTGTGCTGACCTCTCGGATCGCTCGAAATCACCCGTTCCCCGACGGCAACAAGCGCACCGCCCGATTGGCCGGGCTTCTCTTCCTCGAGATGAACGGCGTTCAGGTTGACGGTCTGCTGCAGCACCCGAAAGAAAACGACCAGGTGATCCGCCGCCTCGCGTCATCCGAGATGGATGAAGCAGCATTCGCCGACTGGATGCGAGAGCGGCTCAGCGCCGGAAGCTAGGCCTCTGGATCATCCATCTCCCGGATCGCACGGCGCCGCCTGCGCTGCACAATCAGGAAGAAGCCACCGAGGATGGCGGCCAGGATGATCGCGCCCCACGGCAGGTCCTGAAGATCTGAGCCAAGGGCAAGGGCGATGAGAATTCCCGCGGCCACCACCGCCGCCAGGATCCCCACCATCTGGTTCGGAGAAAGACGCACATAGTGAGGGTATCCGGCGGGTCGGGCGATCAGCGAGCGCCGGTGACGGCTCTCGCAGGCTCTTCGGCCGCGAGAGCGCGGGATCCAGTGAGAGCGAGGCGAAGAACCCGCGCACGATGCGAACGCTCCGGTGGCGCGAGGGGGTGGAACAGGCGCGGCTGGGAGATCAAACCCATCGACAGCTCGCAAGAGGCGGGCACGGCCAAAGGAGGGTGATGACAGCTCAATCCCAGGCGGATCCCCGAACGATTCTCGTGGTCGACAACGACCGGGCAACGCTCGATCTGCTCGAGCGGAATCTAAGCGTCGATGACTTCATCGTTCACCGCGCCGGCAGTGCGGAGCAAGCGCTCAAGGCCCTCAGGACCACGGCGCCTGACGCGGCGGTCATCGACACGGTCTTGCCCGGCGCAAACGGCCTGGAGTTGATCGAGCAGATCCGTGCCGGGCACACGGAGGATGCATGGAGCTCCGATCTGCCGATCCTCATCGTGTCCGGGCGGGCCGAGCCATACGACGCGATCCGAGGGCTCGAACGCGGCGCGGACGACTACCTGGCCAAGCCGTTCCACTACCCGGAGCTACTCGCCCGACTCCGAGCAGCCATTCGACGATCGGAAGGCGCAGGGCTGGGCGGCGTTCTTCGGGTGCATGAGCTTGCTATCGATCGTCACGCGCGACGTGCGCTGGTCGGAGGCAAGACCGTCGCGCTTTCGGCGAAGGAGTTCGCTCTCCTTGCCGAACTCGCGCGCCATCCCGATCGGGTGTTCTCGAAGGAGGACCTTCTTCGTGACGTCTGGGGTTTCCGAAGCAACACCCGCACCCGAACGGTCGACAGTCATGCGAGCCGACTGCGTCGGAAGCTTGCTCTGGCGGGAGCGAAGACGCGATACGTCGCCAACATCTGGGGCGTTGGCTATCGGCTGCTGCCCGGGGAGTTCTGATGACCGGTCGAAATCGGCTTTGGATTGCCCTCGCCTTGGCCTTTGCCGTCGGTGCCCTTCTGCTGGCGACCCTCGGTGCGGGAGGAACCGACGTCGAGCGGATCTTGATCGCCCGGGAGCCGTTGGAGCGCGGAGCCGTTCTTGAGGACGCGCTGCTCGATGGGCGGGCGGAGTGGCGAGCGGTTGCCGGCGCGGGAGCGCTGGGTGGCCTGTTGAAGGAGTCTTCAGAGATCCGGGAACTCCGTCTGGCCTCGTCGGTCGAAACCGGCGAGCCCATATCCCGCGCGGCGCTCGGCGGGGATTCGGCTCTGCCGCCACTTGCAGTCGGTGAGCGATTGGTCTCCTTGCCCCTGGCGTCGGCTGGCGCCGTCGTGGGCACTCTCGATCCCGGCATCCAGGTCGATGTCGCCTCAATCGTTTCGGAAGGGCCCGCGGGTGCGGCGGTGCTTGTGGCCAAGCGAGCCGAGGTCGTGACGGTCGAGTCAGATCCGAGCTCGGTAGGCCAAGGTGCTGGGGGAGTCGTCGTAAAGGTGGGCCAGGAAGAGGCCCTGAGGATCAGCGAAGCGATTGGAGCCGGCCGCGATCTGCGGCTAATCGTCCGTCCGGCAGGTGCACCGTGACGGTCGGGTCTCGACAGCCCGACCACGCGTTGGTCGAGCGGCTGCGATCCAGAGCTGCTGAACGACTCACGGAGACCAACGTGGATGCCGAGCAGTTCCGGCACTACGCAGACGCGGTGATCGATGAAGAGCGCGTCTTCCTCCCCAAGCAGGATCGCGAGGCAACACTTCAGGCTGTCGTCGATGAGGCGGTCGGCCTTGGACCGATCGAGCAACTGTTGCGCGACCCCTCGGTGACAGAGATCGCCGTGAACGGTCCGGACAGCGTCTTTGTCGAGCGCGAGGGCAGGATGCAGCGCGCTGGCGTGACGTTCGCCGATGACACGCACGTCATGCACGTGATCGATCGCGTCCTGTCACCGCTCGGGCGCCGCGTCGACGTCGCTTCCCCCATGGTGGATGCGCGCCTCGTCGATGGCTCACGGGTCAACGCGATCATCCCGCCGCTCGCTATCGACGGCCCATGCCTCACGGTACGGCGCTTTCCCGAGCGACCGTTGAGGGCGGATGATCTGGTCCGAAACGGCACGCTGGATGACGCGCTTCGATGCCTGCTTCAGTCCGCGGTCGAGGACCGCGAGAACGTGCTCGTCACTGGCGGCACAGGAAGTGGCAAGACGACGACCCTTGCCGTTCTGGCGAGCTTCGTTTCGCCCCACGAGCGCCTGATCACCATCGAGGACGCGGCGGAGCTGCGCATCGAGCTACCTCACGTCGTGCGCTTGGAGAGCAGGCCTCCATCGCTTCAGAGCACCGGGATGATCACGATTCGCGATCTTGTCCGCAACGCACTTCGGATGCGGCCAGATCGCATCGTGATTGGCGAAGTCCGCGGGCACGAAGCGATGGACATGCTCGCAGCGATGACCACAGGTCACGAGGGTTCGATCTCAACGATCCACGCTTCGTCCCCGGAGGACGCGCTTCGGCGCCTACAGCTACTTGCCGCGATCGGTGACGGCGAAATCGCCTATGAGGCAATCGTCGATCAGGTGGCGAGTGCCATTGACCTGATCGTCCATCAGGTGCGCCTCGCGGATGGGCGCCGACGGATCGGCTCGGTCGCATCCGTCCAGCGCGGAGCACGTCGCACGCCGGAGGTGTCTGAGTTGGCGAGATGGATCCCCGGGAGCGATCACTATGAACTTCGGGGGGCGGCGTGACTCCGGTGATATTCGCTCTCCTGGCGGCATCTGCAGGAGCCGCGATAGAGGCACTTCGGCGCGTCCGGGACCGTGGCGGGCATGCGGCTGTCGTCGCGGCCGTTGCATGCGCCGCTGCCGCCGTACCGCCATTAGTCGGCATGAGCTTGGTTGCATCGGTGATCGCTGGACTTTCGGTCCTGGTGCTCGTCGCTGTGCTCCGTCGAGCCGAGAGGGCGCGTCGTGCCGAGCGGCGAGCGAGGCAGATCCCGCACGTGGCGGATCACCTGGCTGACGCCATGGGCGCCGGGCTCTCGCTGCCGGCGGCGCTCCTGAGCGCGTCTGAGGTCACGCCTGAGCCGATGGCGACTGAGCTGAAAGCCACCATGACTGAGATCTCAGTCGGGCGACGGGTCGAGGGGGCGCTTGAGGACCTGCAGGCACGCGTGGGCGATCCGGCGCTCGACGTCGTGGTCAGCGCCATCGCCATCCAGCGAATCTCAGGGGGCGACCTCTCGAAAGCCCTTCGCGACCTTTCGCTTCGCCTGTCCGAACGAGAGCGGCTGGCTCGTGAAGTGCTCGGTGCAACCGCCCAGGCGCGGATGACAGGGTCCCTGGTCGCGTCGCTGCCACTGGTCGTTGGGGTCGCTCTGGAGGTCGCGCGACCAGGCCTTGTGGTCGGCTTGCTGGGTGGTCCCGCGCTCGCATTGGCCGCGGTCTCGCTGGCGCTGCAGGGAGTCGGAATACTCCTCATCCGGAGGATCGCCAGAGTCGCCGTATGATCGTGGCCTGGCCGGTAGTCCTCGCTGCGATGTCGATTGCGGCGCTTGTGGTCGGGCTAAGGGGGATAGTCCGGCTCCGAGACCGCTCAGGCTCTTACGGGTCGCCGCCGCTCGATTGGATGACCCAATTCCCGTCTCCCAGGGGTCTAGCCTCTCGCCTGGACCGATTGCCAGCGTCGGCTCCGGCTCGTGGTGTGCTTGGCTCTCCCGCTTTAGGGCGTAGCAGGGCAGCTGCGGTGCTCGGCGTCGGAGCACTCGCCCTCGTGGCGACGGCGATTGTTCCAGTTGCGCTTCCGATGCTCCTCATCGCGCCCCTTGCTGCGTTCGCGCTCCCCGACCTGCTCTCAATGCGTGTGGTCGCCCAGAGGCGGCGGAACCTCGTCGACCAGCTGCCGGACGCCCTTGATCTGCTCGCGGTCAGTGCTCGTGCGGGTATGACGATCGATCGGGCGGTCGATCTCGTCGCGGAGCGATTGGGAGGCCCGTTCAAAGACGAGTTCGAACTCGTGCGCCGCGAGCTCGAGCTTGGTACCAGCAGACGGTCCGCGCTCACCGCCCTAGCTGAACGCACCGCCGCGGAACCCGTCGAGCGACTTTGCGCGGCTCTGATTCGGGCTGAGGAACTCGGCACTCCCGTGGCGGACGCTCTTGAGCGCCTGGCGGGAGGCATGCGCCACACCCGCAGTCAGGAGGTTCGCGAGCGAGCAGCGAAAGCCGCGCCCAAGATCCAGCTCGTGGTGGCTCTACTCATGGTTCCGGCAACCCTGATGCTGGTGATCGGCCTACTCCTTATCGAGCTCGCCCGGCAGGTCAACGCCGTGATCGGAGCGGGGTAGTGGCGGCGCTTGAGTACCTGGGATTGGTGGTGGCGATTGTCCTCGCAGTCACGGCCCTGCTCACTCTCTCGGAACGGCGACTCAGTCACCGCCCTCCGGTACGCCCTCTGCCGGTCCTCATGAAGCCGCTCCAAGGCGCAAGGCCGTCCACGCCTCGCTCTCGCCCGCCGCGCGCCCCACGGCGACCTCCGGTTTCGCCGCGGGGGCCAATCGTGGATCTACCGAGCTGGTGGTAGTGGCACTCGACTCTCTGCGATTCCCAAGAACCGGTCTACCGGGCCTTCGAAAAAATCAGTCCGTGACGGATTCTCCGGCGGTGGCGGATAGAGGTTGTGAGCACCGCATCCGCTATTGCTGTAGCCGTGTCGGAACCGACTCTGGCCCAGCCCACATTCCGCCAGGTGGCCGAGGATCACCTGGGAACCACCTATCGCTACCTGACCCATCTGGTCTCGAACCGGGATCTGGCTGACGACCTCACCTCAGCCACCTTTGAGCGAGCGCTCAAGGATTGGCACCGGTTCGACCCCGAGAAGGGCACCCCTGAGGTCTGGTTGATCCAGATCGCCCGTCGGGTAGCGCTTGATCACTTTCGCTCGGAAGGGCGTCGGCGTGGCCGCGAGGAGACGTACGCGTCGCGTGAGGCCCGCGTAGCTGAGCCACCGGCTGATCCAGCCGGTGATGCCCGGTTACGAGAGGCCCTCGCCGGCCTTACGCGTTCTGAGCGCGAACTGATCGCTCTCCGAGTGGTGCTCGAGCTCGATAGCAACGAAGCGGCCGAGGTTGTTGGCGGTTCGCCGTCAGCGGTCTCCAGCGGACTGCACCGGGCACTGGGAAAGCTTCGACGGGAAATGGGGAACCGCGATGAGCACGCCTGATCCGACACCGGACCGCGTGGACGAGCTGCTTGAGGGCGCATCGCCTTCGGGTAACGAGGAGCGCGAGACCGCTTCGCTGATCAGTCAACTTCAGGGCTTGGAAGACGAGCCCTCACCCGAGCTGCTCGCACGGGTCGATGAGATCGCGTCGGGTGTGCCCGCGCAGGGGCGGCGCACCTGGCGTGAGCGTTTTGCGCTTCCCGGATTTCCCTCCCTGACGGGTCCACGTCTTGCACTCGCGGGCGGAGCACTCGCGGTCGTCGTGATCGTGGCCGTCGCGATCCCGCTCTCGACCAACGGTGGCAGCGATGCTGGCGACATTGCCTCAGGGCAAGTTGAGGTAGTCACAGGCGACCCCGCGCCGGAGGCGAACGTCACGGCTCCGACCGATGACGAGGCCTCCGCTGCCCAGGCAGCGCCCGCGCCGAGGGAGCGATCGGAGGAGGAGACGTTCTCGTCCGACGGCGGCGAGTCCGGCGCTGCTGTTGGGAAGGGTGCGATTCCGCCTGGCCCCGACGCAGGTCGCAACCAGGAAGTCCGCGTTCGTACCGCCGTCCAGGTGGATGGGGTCGACGCGCTCTCCAAGGCGAGCTCTCAGGCGATGAGTCAGGTGCGCGAGCTTGGTGGCTTCACCGCGAGCTCCCAGTTCTCCGTTCCGAACGGCGACTTCGGAGTGAGCGACCTGGTCTTCAAAGTCCCGTCGGGCCGAGTTGAAGAAGCCCTCGAAGGCTTTTCAGAGCTTGGTTCGGTGATCTCCCAGGAGGCAAGCCTGGTCGACCTCGGCGCCGAGCTGAACCAGCGCCAGGTGCAGATCACGCGCCAGCGTGAGCGCCTCGTGTCGCTTCGCAAGGCGCTGAGCGAGAGCCCGAACGACGCCGAACTGCAGCGTCAGGCCACCGAGACGGAGAACCGTCTCGCCGCCCTCATCGAGCAGCGCAAGAAGGTGCTGGAGCGGGCCCGTATGTCGACCATCGACCTTCGTCTGACCACCGACGGTCCGGCCGCGGTCGAGGAGGGGGAGAACCGGTTCATCGCCGCGTTCGATCGCTCCTGGGACCGGCTGGCCATCGTGCTGGAGTGGGTCATCTCCGCGGCAGTCTTCCTTCTGCCGATCGGTCTGTTGGGGTGGCTTGGCCTCGCGCTGACGCGCAACCTGCGTCGTCGCGGGTCCGACCGCCTGATGGACGCGGTCTAGAGCTAGGGCCGCACCCGGGCAAGGGGTTCGTCGCTGCGCTCAAGATGCGCGATGAGCCCCTTCTTCTTGGTGCTCTCGATCCAGGCCCACGCCGGTCGCTGATCGCCGTTTCGTGTCTCGCCGACGCTGCCGGGATTGACGAAAAGGTAGCCGTCGACCCGCCGCTCGAACGGTCGGTGGGTGTGGCCGCTGATCACGCAGTCGACCTCAAGCTCACGGGCGAGCTCCAACAGATCTTTCTCGGAGGTGTCCAGGTCCATGGCAAGCGTCGGGTCGTCGGGCATGCCGTGCAATACCGCCACCCTTCGGCCGCCGAGCGTGACGATCTGAACCAACGGCAGCGACTTGAGGAACTGCAGGCTCTGCTTGCCGAGCTGGGCTCTGGTCCACCATCGGTTGCCGACGTTGTCGAGCTTCTTCTTCTTGTCCGGCGGCTCGTCGGCGAACGCGACCTTGCGGTCGGTGTTGCCCATCACACATGCCCAGCCGAGCTTGCGGATCGCCTTCACGCAGTGCTCAGGATGCGTGCCGCGCATCACCACGTCGCCGGTGCACACGCCGGTAGCCAGGCCAAGCTCGCGAACATCTTCAAGACAGGCGTCCAGCGCGGCGGCATTGGAATGGATGTCGCCAAGCGCGGCGAGCCGGTTCGTCATGGGGCGGCGGAATCTAGAGACCGATGCCCGCTCACCGCAACCGTAGAACGCCTAAGAGATTCGGTGGGCGCGCCGATTCCGGCGAGGGTGAGTTTGTTGTAACCGACCGGCTCGGGCGCGCCTCCGCTCAGCACGCTCAGACTCGGCTGAGCCAGTCGTCGATCGCGGGCGCCAGTCGCTCGTGCGGCAGGTATCCCGGGCTGAGTACCTCGAGGCCTTCCTTGCTCGCACCGACCAGGGTCGGGAAGCCGGTGATGCCCATCTGTCGTGCGCTGTTGAAGTCCTCCCAGGTCGCGCGCCGCGTCTCGGGCGACGCCAGCAGGTCCAAAAAGGCGTTTACGTCTACGAGGTCCCTCGCGGCGATCGCCAGCGCTTCGGGATCGCCGAGGTCCTTGCCTTCCGCGTAGAACGCCTTCTGGAGTCGGACGAAGTAGGGGAGGGCTTGTTCGGGCCGTAGCTGGCGCATCGCGACTACGGCGACCGACGGTGGCTCGGTGTCGTAGACGAAGCCTTCACGATCCAGGCTGGAGCGATCGAACGGTTGACCCGTGGCCTTCTCCACCTGGTCCCAGTGGTGGCTCAAGAAGCGCCGCATCTTCTCGTCGACCTCTTCGGCTGCCGGGCCAGGGCGAAGACCGCCCAAAGTGATCTCCAACGGAATGTCGACGCTGTCGCGGATCTTCTCCAGGACGGGGGCGAAGCCCCAGCACCACGAACACATGGGGTCGCCGACATAGACCAGGCGTGGGGACTCATCTGGGTTCGTCATCACCGACAGTTAAGCGGGCAGTAAGGCACCTAGGCCCGGTGCGTCCTATCCTGACGACAGTCGTTCAATGGATTCGGGAGGCCCGATGGCGCTCTTTTCGAAGCACAAGACCCGCATGCCCGAGGCCGACAAGGCGCTGCCTGGTCGTGAGCAGACGATGCCGGTGCCGGCGTCGCACGAGGTGCTGGGCACCCCCCTGGCACCACCTTTCCCCGAGAACATGGAGGTTGCCCTCTTTGGCCTGGGCTGCTTCTGGGGTGCGGAGCGCGTCTTCTGGCAAGCAGATGGCGTCTACACCACCTCCGTTGGCTACGCGGGCGGCATGACGCCGAATCCCACCTACGAAGAGGTCTGCTCGGCTGCCACCGGCCACAACGAGGTCGTCCAGGTCGTCTTCGATCCCGCCAAGATCAGCTACGAGGCTCTGCTGCAGCTCTTCTGGGAGAACCACAACCCCACCCAGGGCATGCGCCAGGGCAACGACGTGGGCACTCAGTATCGGTCGGGCATCTACGTCTACTCCGACGCCCAGCGCGCGGCGGCGGAGCTGACGCGCGACATGTTCCAGGCCCGCCTCGGCGAGTCCGGATACGGAGCCATCACGACAGAGATCGTCGACGCTCCCGACTACTACTTCGCCGAGCCGTACCACCAGCAGTATTTGGCCGAGAACCCCAACGGATATTGCGGTCTCGGCGGCACGGGCGTCACCTGCCCAATCGGCGTCGCAACCACCGACTGAACGGGTCCTAGCCGGTCGTCTCCGCGGCCCGAACGCGTTCTGACCAGCCGGCGGGCACCAGGCCCGCCTGCTCGGCGCCCAGCGCCAGACCTGATGAGTGCGAGCTCAGCACGAGTCGCGACGCTCCTATGTCCGCGTAGAGCGTTCGCACCGCGTTCTCGCGCTCCTCGTCGGCGACGTGTCGAAGTAGGACCGCATCGACTCGCCTCGGATACGCGTCGATGAGAGCACGGTAGATCTCCGGGTCGTGCTGGCCGGTGTCTCCTACGAGCACGACCGGAAGTTCGTAGGTCTGCAGTAGTTGGTCGATCGCCTCGCGCTTGTGCGAGCCGTGGCTGGAGGGCACGATCTTCTCGCTGGCGGCGCCGTCGAGATGCGAGCTCCAATAGGGAACGACCCCGTCTGAGCTGTCGGGCGTGTCGCCCTTGCCGCGGTCGCCGACGATCGTGTGGTAGGTGACTCGCGAGTCGATCGGCAGCGTGTTGAGGGCCACGACCACCGGGTTCTCCGGCTGTAGCGTCTGGACGCTGTCGGGCAGTTTCTTCTTCTGGGCCGCCCCTTCGGTGAAGGCGTCGCCGGCGCTCAGTGCGATCCGCCGGCTCAAGTCGAGCGTCTCCTTGGGCAGCTTCACCAACGCGGCGCCGAGCTTGCCCGCGGAGTTGGCCGCGGTCTTGCTGCCGCGGTGCGGGGTGGAGCAGAAGACCGCTCGCTCGACGAATGGCAGCGGCTCGACGACGAGGACGCGGGTCAGCTGCTCGACGTCCTCTGCCGATAGATCGATCTCGTCGGGTGACTGGGTGAAGACCGCATCCCAGAGAGTCATTCCCGTGTCGGTCACCTGCATCCTGGTCAGCAGGCCGCCCATGCTGTGGCCTGCGACAGGCGCGCAGCGGCAACGAGCAGGCGGTTCGTGGCCTCGAGGTCCTCCTGGGGCGGTACCCGAGCGCCGAGCTGGATACGCCACGTGATCTGGTACCGGTGCCGCCGCCGATTCCGGTGGGCCTGCCTTCCCAGATCCTCGGACGACCTGATGATCGTGGCGCTGTTTCAACAGAAGGCGCTCGAGAGCCTCAAAGCGGGTGATCTGGCGAAGGTCAACTTCCCGGCCCTGCCGGGCCAGGTCTTCGACAGCGAGGTCATCGGTGTCGTGGAGGGCATCGGCGAGGGGCAGTTCTACGCCTCCGGCCAGCTGCCGCGGGTCAACGATCAGCGCATGACCCGGATCTACCCGGTCCTGATCAAGATTCCGGCGGAGTTCCCAGTGGAGATGCGCAGAGTCGGCCTGGCCGCGAGCGTGAGGATCCACACCGAGCGCGCCGGCGTCGTCGGTATTGTCGCCACCATCCTGCAGTGGATTCAGACGTCACTCGATCTAGTGGTCTAAGGAGCGGACTATGACCGGCTTCATCATTCTCGTACTCATGGTTCTGATCGGCATCTGGATCTACGTCGAGCTGGCGAAGTTCCCCGGCAAGAAAGCCCGCG
>CAMYIK010000035.1 GCA_947258365.1 uncultured Thermoleophilia bacterium
GGTCCGAGCAGGATGCCGTACGGGTGGTTGACGATCAGATCGGGTGCCCGACCTGGACTCGCGAGCTTGCTCCCGCACTGGAGGCACTGGTCGAGTGCCCGCCAGGGGTGTACCACGCCGCTGCCGGGGGCTCGACGAGCTGGGCCGGTCTTGCCTCGCGCGTTTTCGAGCGTTTGCGGCTTTCGTGTGAGGTTGTCCCAATCCGCAGTGACGAATATCCCCGGCCTGCCCACAGGCCTGCGTATTCGGTGCTTCAGTCGGGCGTTGCGGGTGCACCGCGGCTCCGCCAGTGGGACGATGCGCTCGACGACTATCTGGAGTGGGCGCCATAAAGCTTCTTGTCAGCGGTGGATGTGGCTTCATCGGGTCGCAATTCGTGCGCACCGCTGTCGCGCGCGACGCCCAGGTCGTAAACCTCGACAAGCTGACGTACTCCGGCAACCCGGAGAACGTCGCCGACATCGCCGACAACCCCAACCACACCTTCGTGCAAGGGGATATCTCTGACCCGGAGATCGTCGACGGCTTGATGGACGGCGTCGACGCCGTGATCAACTTCGCCGCGGAAAGCCACGTCGACCGCAGCATTCTTGACCCGACGGGCTTCATCACCACGGATGTCCTGGGCACCGCCGTATTGATGCAGGCCGCTCACAAGCATGGTGTCTCTCGCTTCGTTCAGGTCTCAACCGACGAGGTCTACGGGCCGGTTCCCGAGGGCGAGGTTGATGAGAACGCCGCTCTGCGACCGTCCAGCCCCTACTCGGCGAGCAAAGCGGGCGGCGATCTACAGGCCTTGGCTTTCGCAACCACATTCGGGTTGGACGTGGTCATCACTCGGGGGGCCAACACGTACGGGCCGCGCCAGTACCCCGAGAAGTTAATCCCCCTGTTCGTCACCAACGCTCTCGATCGGCTGGGGCTGCCGATCTACGGCGATGGGCAGCAGGTGCGCAACTGGATCCACGTCGATGACCACTGCGCGGGGATCTGGACGGCCTTGGAGAAGGGCGAATCAGGGCGCGTCTACAACATCGCGGGCGATCAGTACGCGACGAACATGGAGATCACCCGTCTCATTCTGGAGCACACTGAACGGGGCGAAGATCTGATCCGCCACGTCAGCGATCGACCCGGCCACGATCGGCGCTACGGCCTCGACGCCTCCCGGCTGAAGGCCCTTGGTTGGGACCCGGAGGTCGAGTTCGCTCATGGCCTGGAAGAAACCGTGACCTGGTACCGCGAGAACCGCAGCTGGTGGGAGCCGATCAAAAGCGGTGAGTACCGGCGCTACTACGAGCGCCAGTACGGCACGACCTGATCCCGCAGGAAGCTTCGGTAAACGCGGCGAAACAGTTGCGGGGCACCCCAGCGCAATAGGTCGTCGGACCAGGCCGCGCTAGCGTCGCCCACCGAACCCGTGCACAAACTCCCGATCCCCCACCCTGTCGTTCTTGCCGTGGCCCTCTTGGCGCTGCCGGCGACCGCATCCGCCGGATCTGCCGTGGAGCCGGTACCCACGCCCGTCGCGACCGATGACAAGGTCACGATCTACACCTTCCAGGGCAGAGGCTGGGGTCATGGCGTCGGCATGTCCCAGTGGGGTGCACGCGGCAGAGCCCTCGCGGGTTGGAGCGCGAAGCGAATCCTGCGCCACTACTACCGCAACACCCAGCTTCGTCGTGGCCCGTCTGGAGCCATCCGCGTCCTGCTCGCGACCTCACGCAAGCGACTCGAGCTGACAAGTCCCGTGGCCTGGCAGGTCGTGGACGAGGGAGCGAATCCCCGCCGAGCTCTGCTCCTGCGACCGGACGACCGATACGTCTTCATCCGTAAGGGCAACACGATCGAGCTCCGAAAGGCCGGCAAGCGCGTCGCGCGATTCCGCGGCAGCGTTCGAATCCAGGCGCGAGTCGCCAGCAGCCACATCAAAGTCATCGGTCCAGGCCTTGGTGAGGGCGGCCGTCGCTATCGCGGTGCAATGCGCCTGCACAAGGGTCGGCGCGCACTCGACGTCGTGAACCAGGTCAATCTGGAGCAGTACCTCTACGGTGTCGTGCCGCGCGAGGTGCCCTCCCGCTGGACACGCGATGCGGCCGCGGCGGTGGAGGCGCAGGCGATCGCGGCACGCACCTACGCTCTTGCAACTCGTAAGGATCGCGGCACGTACGACGTGTTTCCCGACACACGCAGCCAGGTCTACGGTGGCGTCGACGCCGAGAGCCGGGGCACCACAACGGCGGTGAAGCGCACTCGGCGTACGGTGATTACCTATCGGGGCAAGGTGATCACCGCCTTCTTCTTCTCGACCTCAGGTGGTCGCACCGAGAACAACGAGAATGTCTTCAACGGCGCGCCGCTTGGCTACCTGCGGAGCGTGCCGGATCGCTTCGATCGTGTTTCACCGCTGCATCGCTGGAGCGACCCCCCGCGCTTCACTGCGGCCCAGCTCGGCGCGAAGCTCGGTTTTTCCGGTCCGGTCACCTCGCTGAAGGTGATTCGCCGCGGCCGCTCTCCGCGGGTGCTCACGGCGGTCGCGGCGACGGCAAACGGCCGGACCACCATCAAGGGCACCGAACTGCGGGCCAAGTTGGGTCTCAACGACACCTGGTTCACCCCGAAGCGCCAGCGCGTCAGCAGGCAGAGGGCCGCACAACTCACTTGAATCTTCGCAGCCTCCTTCTTGCTCTCGCCGCGTCGGCGATAGTCGCGGCGCCGGCCGCGGCGGCGGAGCCCATCCTCCCTCTCTCCAGCGTGCAGCCGGGAATGATGGGAGAGGCCCGCACCGTGGTCCAGGGCAACACGATCCAGCGTTTCCCGGTAACGGTGATCTCGGTGGACCACAGCCAATCGCCACAGCTGCTCGGCACGTTGGGTCCCGCGATTTTGATCCGCGCATCCGGGCCACTGATGGATGAGACCGGTGGCATCGCCGCGGGTATGAGCGGCAGCCCTGTCTACGTGACCGGCGCCGATGGCATCGAGCGGGTGATAGGTGCGATCTCCTTTGGTACCGGTGATGAGCGCAATCTGATCGGCGGCGTGACGCCGATTCAGCACATGCTGGCAGCCGGCCAGCCGGCCACCGCCGCAACCCGAGCCCTGGCTGTGGCGAAGCGTCCACGTCGGGTCGTGAAGACACCCGAGGCTGCTCGCCGGCTCGAGCAGAGCTCTCCAGGCACCCGTGCGCTCTACCCACTGCAGAACTGGAGTGCCTCGGGCATCTCCCGGCCGCTGGTGAAACCGCTCAGCCGCGCGGCTGAGCGTTCCGGTGCGCGGCGGCTGGTGCCGGTCACGCGTGGACCGGACCGCCCAGGCGCTACGTTCGAGCCAGGCTCCTCGTTGTCGGCGCAGCTCGTCGGGGGCGACGTGCGGGTGGCGGCTGTCGGCACGACGACGTACATCACCGACGACGGCCGGATTCTCGGCTTTGGCCATCCCTTCTTTGGCACCGGTGACGCCCAAATGCTGCTTGGCGGTGGCTATGTCCATCAGACGGTGCCCGCGCCGATCTCGAACTTCAGTTACAAGCTGGCTGACCCCGGACCGGTTCGAGGTGTGATCACCGGCGACTACACGGCCGCGCTCGTCGGCCGCGAGGGCGCCGCGAAGGCCATCGACATCGAGCTGCGCTCCGTCGATCGCGCGACCGGTCGCCGCACGGTGTTGCGCAGCAAACTGTCACCCGACGCGCGCTTCGCGCCGGTGATGGCCGACCTGCTGCAGCGCGAAGGCGCGTTCCGGGTCCGCGACGCGCAGTTCAGCTCGGGCTCGCTTTCGATGACGGTCAAGATCGACAGCCCCCGACTGGGCAAGCCCATCATCTATCGCAACCTCTACGCCTCCGTCAGCGACATCGTCTTCGACACCGAGCCGATCGCCGCGCGCCAGCTCGCGATCCTACTGCGCAACAGTCTTCGCGAGATCCCTGTCCGCAAGGTCACGATCGTCCAAACCCTGGAGCGCAAGATCCGCGCCGCGCGGATCGTCCGCGCAGGCATCGTGCCTCGGCGCGTACGACCGGGTCAGCGCGCCCAGATCCGGATGGTGGTTCAGCCCTGGCGCGACCGCCAGCGTGTGGTGAAGCTCCCGATCCGGATTCCTCGTGGTGCGAGCCCGGGCTTGAAGGGCGTCGCGATTGACGCGATCGCACCGGACGGTGGGTTCAATCGCAGCCAGTCCGAGATCGACGACACGTTGCTCTTTGGTCTTTCGACCCGGGGCGTCAAGACCGATCCGGTACTTCGCCGCTTCGAGCGGGTCGCGAAGCGTCAAACGGGCGGTCGCATCGAGCGCATCCGCGCCGCGCTGCCGCGCTCCCTGCCGCTGCGCCACAACGTGGTGCAGGTCCAGTTCGGCGGTGCGACCGGCACGGGCCGGAATGTCGTCGTGCCGTATGTGATCTACGAGGGTCAGGCACGCCTCAGGGTGAGGGTGCTGCCCAAACGCTGACGGCCTAGCGGGCGTCGCCGTCGAGCAGCTCTTCGGCGGGAACGTCTCTCCAGACGCGCGCGGGAAGCCCAGCGACGATCTTGGCGGCAGGCACGTCCTTCGTGACGAGCGCGCCCGCGGCGATGAAGGCCTCCTCGCCCACCTCGACGCCTGGGAGCAATACGACGCCGCCGCCGACGCGAGCGCCTCTGCGGATGGTCGGGCCCTTCAGCAGCTCGTGGCGCTTGTCCGTGCGACCCATGAAGTTGTCGTTGGTGGTCGATACGCACGGTGCGATGAAGACGTCGTCCTCGAGCACGCTGGCGCGGGTGATGTAGCAATTCGATTGGATCGAGTTGCGAGCGCCGATCACGACCTCGTTCTCGACGCAGGTCCCGCGGCCGATGACCGTTCTCTCTCCGATCGTGCAGCGCTCGCGAACCGAGGCAAGGTCGCCGATGATCACATGGTCGCCGATCGTTGTACCGGCGTAGATGACCGATCCGGTGCAGACCGCAACGCCCTCGCCGAGCACGAGCGGGTCGAGCGGAGCCGTCTTGGACGTGGAGCGGGACCCGAGCCGCGGCTGCTTGCCGAGCACGATGTTGTCCTGCAAGACACACCCGTCGCCGATCTTGGTGCCCGCGTGAATCACGACGTTCGCGCCGATCTCCACGTCCTCACCGAGCTCTACGCCAGGTCCCATCACGAGATTGACCGGTTCGCTCATGCCGTGGCTCCTGTTCCCAGCGGGACCATCTCGCCGCGCGCGGCGAGGCTCTTGGACATTCCTTCGAGCACCTCGACGACCCGGACGCCGGCCCAGCCATCGCTCAGAGGGGTGCGGCGCTCCGCGACGCACTCGATGAAGTGCTCGCAGACCAACTTCAATGGCTCGGTCGTCGGAACCTTCGGGATGTGGATGTCTCCTGACCGCACCTGGATGTACTCACTGTAGGTATCCGCCCGGGCGATCGGGCCCTTGTCGTACACCGTGAGCTTTCGTTCGGTCTCCATGTCGTCGAAGACGACCATTTTCTCGGAGCCGATAACCGTCATACGGCGGATCTTGTGAGGGTCGAGCCATGAAAGATGGAGGTGGCCGATCACGCCTGAGCCGAACCTGACGCGGCCGAACACGACATCCTCGATGCCCGGTTGCAGATAGCTCTCGCCGCTTGCCGCAGCCTCCACCGGATCCTCGCCCGCGAGCCACAGCATCACCGAGATGTCGTGAGGCCCAAGGCTCCAGAGCGCGTTCTCGTCGGGGCGGACGATGCCGAGGTTCTGCCGGTTGCCGTACATGTAGAAGATCTGGCCGAGTGTGCCCTCATCGATCAGATTCTTGACCGCCTGCACACCCGGGTGGTGCACCAAGAGGTGATCCACCATGACGATTCGGTCGCGCGCCTCACCGAGCTCCACCACCTCACGTGCATCGGCTGAGGTCACCGCCAGCGGCTTCTCGACGAAGACATGCTTGTCGGCTTCGAGAGCCTGCTTGGCCAAGGCCGCGTGCGTCGGGACGGGCGTCGCGATGATCACCGCATCCAGATCCGGGTCGCTGAGGAGGTCCTCGATGCGGCTGGTGAACCGCGCCGACCCGAACGCCGGGCGATGGCGATCGAGGTTCGCGTCGTCGAGGTCACAGCACCATGTGAGGCGCGCCCGCGGAATGCGGTCGAAGTTACGCGCCAGGTTGGGACCCCAGTAGTTGAGCCCAACAACACCCACGCTGACCGAATCAGCCATCTACAGCCTCCATAGCCGGCCCGTGACCTCTTCAGGTCGCAGTCGGTTTCTCAGGTCGACGATTAGTGGCGCGGTCTTGGCGACCAGCGTCCAGTCGATGCTCTCATGATCCGTTACGACCACCACGGCGTCAGCATCGGCCAGCCGTTCTTCATCCAGCCCCACACTGGCCAACCCATGGGAGGCAAGCTCGGAAACGTGGGGGTCGTGGTAGTTGACTGCCGCACCGGCCTCAGTGAGCAGATCGATCACCTTGAGGGCCGGGGACTCGCGCATGTCATTGACGTTGGGCTTGTAGGCCACGCCCAGGATCAAGATGTTGGAGCCGTTGAGGGCGATCTGGCGCTCATTGAGCGCCCGGGCGATCTTTTGCACCGAAAATGCCGGCATGCCGGCGTTGACCTTGCCGGCGAGCTCGATGAACTCGGTGTGCATGTCGAACTCTCTGGCCTTCCAGGTCAGGTAGAACGGATCGATCGGGATGCAGTGCCCGCCCAGCCCGGGACCGGGGGTGAAGGGCATGAAGCCAAAGGGCTTGGTGGAGGCTGCTCGGATGACCTCCCAGACGTCGATGTCCATCCGGTCACACAAGACCGCAAGCTCGTTGACCAGGGCGATGTTGACGCTGCGGAAGATGTTCTCCAGCAGCTTGGTCATCTCCGCGACCTCCGGCGAGTCGACCGGGACCATCTGATCAAAGGCCTCCCCGTAGTACTGCATGGCCGCGGCGGTGCACTCCGGAGTCAGCCCCCCGATCACCTTCGGGGTGGTGGCGGTGGTGTAGTCGAGCCGGCCCGGGTCGACCCGCTCGGGCGAGAAGGCCAGGTGGAAGTCTTTGCCGGGCACCAGACCGGAGCTTGCAAGGATCGGCGCCAGCACCTCCCGGGTGGTGCCCGGGTAGGTGGTCGACTCCAGAATCACCGTCTGGCCGGGGCGAAGGCGCTCGGCAATGGCGGTCGCGGCCGCCTCGACCGGGCCAAGGTCAGGCTCACGGTGCTCAGTCAGCGGCGTGGGAACACAGATGATGATCGCCTCCAACCAGCGGAAGGCATCCCATGAGGTGGTCGCGCGCACCAGACCCGCATCGGTCAGTGGCGCAAGATCCTCTGATGCCACATCCTCGATGTAGGAGCGCCCGCTGTTGATCTCGGCCACGCGCTCTGCCGACAGATCAAGGCCGAGCACCGGCAAGTTGGCCCGGGCAAAAGTCACCGCCAGGGGCAATCCGACATATCCGAGGCCGACGATGCCGACGCGGGGGTTCTGGCGGCCCGGGGAGGTTGGGGCCTCAGATGGCTGAGTGCTGGTCATAGGGCGTATCGTAGATAGTGGTGAACAGGTCGAAATCTTCCTCCCGGACTTTGCGTGCCTGAGGCGACGCCGGCAGATCTTCCCCGCCTGGTGCGGGTCGAGAACGAGGTGCGCTGGCGCGGCCAGGCGGCGTTGTCGATCGTTGCCGCGGTAGCGCTCTACTGGATCGTGGCATGGTACCTGGACGCCCCCTTCAGGGTCCCCGAGACGTTGCTCGTGACCTTGATCGTGGCGCTGCTGTCGACAACGGTCGCCGGCATGGCGAGCGCTCGGCGTATTCGCGAGGCCCTGCAAGAGACGCTCCCGACGCCCTCGGCGGCGATGTATGAGACGCGCGCTGATGCCGGCGACCGTCGGTCTCGGGTCTTCTTCTTGGTGCTTTTTGCCGTAACGGTGATGTTGATCGCCGATCGCCTCGTCGGCGGCGGAGGCGTGATCGCGGGTGTGGTCGTGGGGTTGTTCGTCGTAGTCGGCATCGTCGACGTTCTCGAGGCCAATCGCTGGCGCGAGGCAGAGCTCAGTCGGATGGCACGCCTCTATCTCCTGCTCCCGTCAAACGCCCTTGCCGGCCGCTACGGCAGAGTTGAGATCTATGAAAGACCACGTCCTCCGCGAGCCAGCGACGAAGGCGACCCCACCCTGGAGATCGACAGCCTGACGTAGCTGCCCCCCTGCGGCGCCTGCATTCTCTGGACCCTCGGCTGCGGAAAGCTCCTAGGCCGGGAGGCGAAAGATCGCCTCCGCAATCTCGGCCGACGCGTTACCGTCTCCGTAGGGCTGCGGCAGATCGTCAGGCATACGCGCGGTGGCGAGCGCCGCGACCACGGCTTCCGCGTTCATGCCCGTCAGGTGGTTCGCGCCCGCCTCCACCGTCTCCACCCACTCAGTCTCCTCGCGCAGCGTGATGCAGGGCACACCGTGGAAGTACGCCTCCTTTTGCACTCCGCCGGAGTCGGTGAGCACACCGGCTGAGGACATCAGCAGCGCGGCGAAATCGATGTAGCCAACCGCCGGGAGCAGATGGACGTGATCCTGCGCCTCGAGATCGGACCAGAGGCCCTCGGCCTCCAGGCGGGCCCGAGTGCGCGGATGCACGGGGAAAAGGATCGGCTTGGCGAGCGCCGCCGTGACATCCAGTAGGCGTTGAAGCGATTCCCGCGAGTCCGTGGCGGCCGCGCGGTGCACGGTCATCACCAGGTATTCGCCTGGCGCGACTCCATGCGCCGCGGGCCCAGGGCGCTCGCGGGCGACTTCAGCGAACATCAGCGCGGCGTCGTACATGACGTCACCCACGCGCATGACTCCGTCGGTGATGCCTTCGGCAGCGAGATTGTCGACCGCCTGGTCGGTCGGGCAGAGCAACAAGTCGGACAGATGGTCGGTCACGACCCGGTTCTGCTCTTCGGGCATGGCGCGGTTGAAGGACCTCAGTCCTGCTTCGACATGGGCGAGCGGAAGGCCGTTCTTCGCCGCGGCGAGCGCCGCGGCAAGCGTGGTCGTCGTATCTCCGTAGACCACGACAACGTCCGGCTTCTCATCAGCAATCACCGGCTCGAGGCCGGTCAGAATCGCGGCGATCTGCGCGGTCGGGCTGCCCGGGCCGATTCCGAGGGCGTACTCGGGAGCCGGTACACCCAGCTCACCCATGATGAGGCCAGCCAGTTCGGGGTCGTAGTGCTGACCGGTGTGGACGAGCACCTCTTTGCCGCGCTCGCGAAGGGCGCGCGAGAGCGGAGCGGCTTTGACGAACTGTGGGCGGTTGCCCACGACAGACAGTGCGGTCATCACGATCCAGGACCTCAAGGGATGGGCTCGCGGCATCCTAGATGTACCCATGGGCTGCTCAGCTTGCGGCTTCTCTGGACGCTCGGCCCGTGGACGGGCCGAGGACCCATGCCTATTGTTCATGAAACACCACGTCCGTTCCGCGACCTCATGGGGTGCTGACAGCTATGGCGACGACCGATACCTCAACGATCGGCCACATCGAATCGATCCTCGGCGAACACGCTGAGGACCTTCTCGGGCACACCAGCAAGACCATCCCTGCGGATCGGCTTGAGCTTCCCGGCCCGGGTTTCGTCGACCGGGTCCTGGTCGACTCCGATCGATCCATCCCGGTGCTTCGCAACATCGAGTCCCTGTTCAACCATGGTCGCCTGGCCGGTACCGGCTACGTGTCGATCCTGCCGGTCGATCAGGGCATCGAGCACACCGGCGGCGCGTCATTCGCCAAGAACCCCGATTACTTCGACCCGGTCAACATCGTCGAGCTCGCCATCGAGGGCGGCTGCAACGCGGTCGCGACGACTCTGGGAAACCTCGGGCTGGTCGCTAGGCGCTACGCACACCGCATCCCGTTCATCATGAAGATCAACCACAACGAACTGCTCACTTACCCGAACACCTTCGATCAGGTCATGTTCGGTTCAGTTCAGCAAGCGCACGACATGGGCTGCGCCGCCGTCGGGGCCACGATCTACTTCGGGTCTCCTGAGAGCCGCCGCCAGATCGTTGAGGTCTCCGAGGCCTTCGAGAAGGCGCACGACCTCGGAATGGCCACGGTGCTTTGGTGCTACCTGAGGAGCTCCGACTTCAAGCAGGACGGCACCGATTACCACACGGCCACCGACCTCACGGCCCAGGCGAACCACCTCGGCGTGACGATTCAGGCTGACATCATCAAGCAGAAGGCACCGGACACCGCGGCTCCCGGATTCACGGATCTCTCCTTCGGGAAGTCCGACCCGCGGATGTACAGCGAGCTGATGAGCGATCACCCGATCGACATGACTCGGTACCAGGTGGCCAACTGCTACATGGGCCGCGCGCCCCTGATCAACAGCGGCGGCGCCTCGGGTGACAACGACATGCAGGACGCGGTGATGACTGCCGTCGTAAACAAGCGCGCCGGTGGCGCGGGTCTGATCTCCGGCCGGAAAGCCTTCCAACGCCCAATGCAGGAGGGCGCCGAGCTACTCCGGGCGATCCAGGACGTCTACCTCTGCGACGAGGTCACGATCGCCTGAGCGACGGAGCTCCCGGGGCTGGCCCGCCCTGGCGTGGGCACTGCCTGGCCATGGGGCGATTCGCGTCGAGATCGGTCCGCGGGTGCGCGATTGCGTAGCGCCATGCGTGCGATTGGGGGTGCTTTTCAGGGGGACCGCACAGGGTGGTGCCCTATCCTGAAAGCAGGCGAAAGGGCCGGATATCGACGCGGGAGGGGCTTCGCATGACAGGGCTAATCGCAGTAGTCATCATCGTCCTGGCAATCGTGGTGATCAGCTGGGCCGTGAAGCTGGTTCCGCAGTCGAAGGAATACGTCGTCGAGCGCCTCGGTCGATATCAGCGAACGCTGAGTCCTGGCCTGAACGTGATCATCCCGATCATCGACCGTGTCAGGAATCGCGTCGACATGCGCGAGCAGGTCTTCGCCATCCCGCCGGTACCGGTCATCACCAAAGACAACGTCGGCATCGAGGTCGACGTTGTCTTCTACTACCGCGTCACCAGCGCCCGCGACTCCACATACGAGATCGCGGGGCTTGAGAACGCGATCACTGAGTTGTCGGTCACGACCCTGCGCAACGCGCTTGGCACGATGGACCTGGAGGAGGCCCTGAGCTCGCGTGAGGAGATCAACACGCGGCTGCGGGCTGAACTCGGCGCCGCCACCCAAAGTTGGGGTCTCAACGTGACCCGCGTCGAGCTCAAGTCACTGGACCCCCCGATCCAGGTTCGCCAGGCGATGGAGCAGCTGCTCGAGGCCAACCGTTCCAAGCGGGCGGAGATCGAGCGCGCCGAGGGCGACCGCGACTCGGCGATCCTTCGCGCTGAGGGCCAGAAGCAGGCCGCCATTTTGAGCGCGGAGGGTCAGCGTGAGTCACAGATTCGCCTCGCCGAAGGCGAAAAGGAGGCACTGCGCCTACGCGGTGAGGGCGAGCAGGCCGCGGTGTCGCTGGTCGGCACGGCGTTCGCCGCGCAGCCGAGCGACGAGGTTCGCGCGGCCCTGCTGCTTTCGCGATACATCGATGTCTTCCCGGAGATCGCCAACGGCGACGCGAACAAGCTGATCATCGTTCCCAACGATGGCCTCGCCGGCGTGATCGATGCGTCGCTGCTCGGCGAGGTGCTCGGGCGCACCGAGCTCGGTGACGCTATCGCAGCCCGCGGAAACGGCACTCCGGCCGCGAACGCGTCATGAGCGTCGGCGAAATCGCCCTGATCTGGGGCCTCATCTCGTTGGCGGGCTTCGTCGTTGCGGGGCTTGGCTTGGTCGAGGGCCTCTACGTCGGAGTCGCGGCGCTGATCGCCCTAGGTCTGGTGTTGGTCGCTCCGGCGTGGGTCAGCCTCGTCGTGTTCACGGCCTTGCTGGTGGTCGCGATACCCGCCATCCGCATCGTGTTGAAGCGGACCAAGTACGACGGCAACGCGCCGGCGACCGGCGTGAGCCGCTACATCGGGGCCCCGGCGGTGGTCACGACCCCGATTCTGGATACCGCCACTCCAGGGCAAGTCCGCGTCGGCGGGGAGTATTTCCAGGCACGCGTCACCTTCGACCATCACGCCCCGGTGCAGTTGGGCTCGCGAGTATTGGTGGATGGTGTCGACGGCTCACTGCTGGTGGTCACCCCGGAGTCGGCGCTCAGGGAGCGCTTCGCTCGGGGTGAGATCACCTACGAGCAGCTGGAGGAGATGCTCGAGGAGGACGTCAGCTAAAGCAGCGCGGCGTCGGCTACCACTTCGAGCATCGCCGGCCCGGCGTGTGCCGCCAAGGCGGCCATCGCGGCCTCGAGTTCCGCCCGGTCAGTCACCCGGATGCCCAGGGCGCCACAATTCTCGGCGTACTCGGCGAAGTTGGGGTTGTGCAGGGATGTTTGCCACACGGGGAAGTGGGCGTCGCGCTGTTCCTTGCTGATCTTGCCGAGTTGACTGTTGTTGATCAGCACGTGCTTGATCGGCATCTGATGCTTCACGGCGGTCGTGAGCTCGCCGAGGTACTGACCGAAGCCACCGTCGCCTGTCAACGCCCAGATCGGCCGCTCCGGCGCCGCCGCCCAGGCGCCCATCGCGGCCGGGTAGCCGAAACCGATGGAACCGAGATAGCCCGACATCAGCACCGACTGGCCCGTGGCTTCGAAGTAGCGCCCGAACGAGTACGTGTTGTTGCCGACATCGACGGCGATGACGGCGTTCTCGGGCACGTGGCGGTTCATGGCGTCGAAGATCGCCGGTGAGTTGACGCCTTCACCGAAGTCGTCCTCCATCCGGCGCGCCTTCTCCGCCCGCCAGATCTCCCAGCGCTCCGCGACAACGGCGGTGCGCTCGACACAGGCGATCTTGTCCGGCAGCCCAGCGCTCAATGCTTGAGCGGTTACGCCTACGTGGCCGAGCAGTGGCACGGTCACCGAATGGAAGCGCCCCTGAGCGAATGGCTCGTAGTCCACCTGGATGATCGGCTTGTAGTCCGAGATACCGGTGTGATCGCTGAAGGACGCCCCGAAGACGATCAGCAGATCCGACTCGTTCATGAAATAGCTGGCGATCGGCGTGCCACTTCGCCCGAGCACGCCACACCCGAGGGGGTGTTGATCGGGAATCAGACCCTTGCCTTTGAAGGTGGTCATCACGGGCGCGCCGATGCGCTCCGCGAACGTGGTGATGGCGTCCATGTCGAAACGGGATCCGTAACCCACGACGATGGCCGGCCGCTCCGCTTCGGCAACCATCGCGATTGCGCGGGAAAGTTCCTGCTGAGGAGGAGAAATGCGCATGTCCGGCACCCGGCCCTCGGGACTGCCGGCCTTGGCGCCTTCCGCCGCCTCGAGTACCTGGACCTCGTCGGGAAAAACGAGATGCCCAACCTGGCGCTCGATGGTTGCGTGCTTACACGCCATGCTCATCAGCTCCGCGTGGTTGGAGTCGGCTTGAACGGTCTCGGAGTACAGCGCGACGTCGGCGAACGCTCCACGCAGATCGACGTCTTGGAACGCGCCACGGCCGCGTACCTTTGATGGCACCTGCCCGCTCAAGGCCAGGACGGGTGCACGGTCGACCTTGGCGTCGTAGAGACCGGTCAGGAGATTGGTCGATCCCGGGCCCGCGATGGCGAAGCAGCCTCCGGGCCGACCGGTCAGCTTTCCGTAGGCCGAGGCGGCGAACGACGCCGCCCCCTCGTGACGGATTCCGATGAACGTGAGCTCGCCTCGCTCCTCGGCCTCTCGCATGGCGTCGGCGAATCCCAGGTTGGAGTGACCGACCATGCCGAAGACGTGGGTGACGCCCCAGTTGACCATGGTCTCCACCATGACGTCGGAGACGGTTCGCACCCTCGGGGGCTCCGGAGCCAAACCAACGTAGACGCCGTCATCGCGTACGTCGACGTCGAAGCAGTACGGCGCGTCGCCGAACGGAGGCGGCGGAGAGCCCGTCAGCGGGTCGTAGTCGTAGCCGTGCCACGGACAGCGCAGCAGGCCGTTCTCGATCGAGCCCTCGCCAAGCGGCCCACCCTGGTGCGGGCAGTGATTGTCCAGCGCCCCGTAGGAGCCCTTGTAGTGGGTCATGGCGAGTGTCTTGTGGCCCGCGACGACCGTCTTCACCCGGCCCTCGGGCAGCTCATCGAGGTCCAGCACGCGGTGCCACACCAGGTCGTTACCGTTCTCGTTCATGGATGCTCCATCCCCCCGCCCACCGGACCTCGTGCGATCGTACGTCGAGGTGGTGCCCGAGCGCACCCGGGTTACGCGGATTTCACCGAGGTCCCGATGATCGCCCTAATAACGTTCTTCCTGCTCATCGTCGCGTCGTTGCTCGCGACGCGGATCGCGACGGTCGCGCTGACGCTCACCGGCATGTCGTCTGAGGTGGCTCGATTCCAGGCTCGCTCCGCCCTGTCTGGGTCGGGCTTTACGACCTCAGAGTCAGAAGCCGTGGTCAATCACCCGGCGCGGCGCAAGATCGTCATGTTCTTGATGCTGATCGGCAGCGCCGGCCTGGTGACGGCCGTGGCGACGCTTTCCATCTCGTTCGTCGGTCAAGACGCCAGCGCCAGCATTTCGCGGCTGCTTCTGCTCGGAGTGGGGTGCGTCGTGCTGCTGTTGTTCATACGCAGCAAGGCCGTGGAGAAGGTGATGTATCGCTTCTTTGGCTGGTATCTGACGCGCTTTACCGACCTGGAGGTGCGTGACTACGCGGGCTTGCTGCACTTGGCTGACGGCCACTCGGTGCTCGAGCTTCATGTCGATGAAGGCGCGTGGTTGTGCAGCCGCACTCTCGCTGAGCTCGAGCTGCGCGAGGAGGGGCTCGCCGTTCTCGGCATCGATAGGAGCACCGGTACGTACGTCGGCGCCCCGCGCGGCAGCACGGAGATCCATCCCGGCGACACGCTCATTTGTTACGGCGAGCACGACGCGCTGATCGAGCTGTCCTCACGCCGGCCGGGACCTGAGGGCGACCGCATGCACCAAGAGGCGGTCGCGGCGCACCGTTCGCGCGAGGATTCGCTACCCGACGAGTAAGAAATGCCCGCTAGCCCAGCATAACTCAGTCGTCTCGGCTGACCTTGACCTTGACGGTCATGTTGATCGGCGTGCGCTCCACACCATCCGGACCGACAATTGTCAGACCGCCGATGATCTGGTATCGCACGCTGCCGGTGGCGATGCCGCGCTCCGGCAGGATCCGCACCTGGCCCTCGCCGCGGACAGTCCCCACGCTGACCTGCGCACTCCAGCCCGGACGATTCGGCGTCTCGCGCTGGGTCAAGCGGCCCTTGGCGGGCCCGAGCGGTCCACCGAGCTGCAGCTTCATCTCGATCGGCACGCGGTCGTTGCGGAGAATCGGTTCGTTGATCCGGGTTACGTGGACAGCACCCGGCACCGTGAAGAGGTCGCCGACACCGACGCCGAGGTCCCGGTCCTCCACCCAGGCGCCGCGGATGCCCACGGGTTGCTGGGGCATGCGTGGCTGCAGCATGGCCATCGCCTCGAAGACGTCCTCGACCATGCCGACGAAGATCTTGGGGTGGTCGGTCACCGCTCCCAGGCTGATGTCGCGATCGATGACCTCACCATCGCTGGTGATGACCTCGTTGACGCGCGCGTCCGTGAGAACCCGCTCGACTTCCGCGATCCGCTTCTTACCGGTGCGCCGGATGCGGCGCTACTGCGGCAGAACCTCCCAGGCTCCGGCCCAGTCGATGAACGTACGGGCCGTGAAGAGCGTGGACCCGGTGTCGATGACCTCACGCCGCAGCTGCATTTTGTAGAGCACACCGTCGACCACCAGCTCCGCCTTGAGCTTGGTGGGCTCGCCGGCCTTCGGATCCCAACGCGCATCGCCGTAGGGCGCAGAGCCGTTCTGGATGAACCGGAGGTTCTCGGAGGGGTCACGGGATTGGTCGGTAAAGCCCCATGCCAAAACCATGAGCACGGCGGGGGCGGAACCGAACGCGAGGAGCCGGGAGACGTTCATACGCCGGACCGTGAATTGCCAACGACTTCCGCTCGACCAGGATTCGGCGGAAAGGCTCTGGCAAGAAGCTCAGTCTTGGCGCTGAGCTCTTGGGCAAAGCACCGTCATCTCTCGCCGCCCTCACCCATGGCGCGCTGCTGGCATCGCTACTCATCCGATGCCCAGAGAATCAGGACGAACCGCAGAGTTTTTCGCGCCGACCTGCAGGGGCACGCGCAGATGTACTCAGGTCTTCCGACGCCGATATCGGAGCCAGCCGAGCAGGAACAGAAAGAGGATGAGCGGGAACATCATCCAATCAAGCACCGTTACCTCCTGTGGGTCGAGACGTGATTGAGCAGCAGCGCTATACCCGAACGCTACGCTCCTCGCAGCGCTCGGCGAGTCGGCCGCCCCATCGCCGGGCTCGCTCGAGTTCGCCGTCTTTCAGATGGTGCCCCGAATCCTCGATGAAGAAGCTCTCGGGATCCGCGAGTGCTCCATAGCCGTGGCGTCGAAGGAGTTTGGTGATGCCCTTGGCGGCTGAGCCCACGAGGAGCGCCGACTTGTCCAGCCGGGTGTCGAACGCGGCCCCGACTCCGCCCGTGGACGTCTTCGGCAGGTCGTCAAGCCACTCACGCAGCCCTGGGCCGCTGGCGTCAGGGTCCATCTTGAGCTCGTCGTCCTTCTCAGCCGCCTCAGCCGCCGCCCTACGGCTACCGGCGCGACTCATGCCATGCATGTGCGTCGGCCCACCGACCACAAGCAGGTCACGGTCACCTACCGACTCAGGGGATATCTGGGTGACGGATGCGAGTTCAATCTCGCCGACCCGCTCCAGTCCCTCCGCAATCGCTTCGGCGATCTCATGCGTGTTGCCGTACATGGACTCGTAGATGACGAGAGCCTTCATTGCTATCTCCCTTCACGATCGCTTTTGGCCGACTCATGGGCCCGGCGTGTGCTCGATGAGCTCGACCCGTCCATCGCCGCCCTCCACGACCGACTCCAGCACCACTCCGACGCCTGGGGCGTGGTATTTGTCTTCAACGACGTCGGGTTCCAGCGGGTTCCACTCTCTGACCACGACGATGTCGTCGAAGGCGCCGGCGGGGACGGTCTCGCTTGCGCCGGTCTCGACGACCTCTCCGAGGTCCTCGGCTTCGTCCTCGTAGAACTCCTGCCGGTAGGCGTCACCGACCGTAGGTTCAGCGAGCATCACGATGCCCGGCAGCGCGCCGTCGACGCCTGCCTCCCACGAGCCCTCGGTGCCGACCAGCTCGCCGTCCTCGTACTCCTTGGAATCCTCGCCGAGGTACCAGACGTTTCCCTCGCGGTCCTGTGCGAACCAATCGAAGGTGTCCTCGATCACCTCACCGTCCTCGGACACCGTGTCGCGTACCACCGTCGCCGATATACCCATGACCTCGCGAGTCTGGTCAGTCACGGCGACCTCGATTCGCTCGGTCGTCCCATCCTCGACGCCCTCGTAGAGCCAACGTGAGCCTGGCCTCAGCGGCAGGTAGGGGTTGTCGATTGCCGCCACGAACTCGGACGGATTTATGTCGGGCGCGTACACGCCGCCGTCACCCGGATCGACTACCGCTTCCTGCCCATTGTCATCGTCGCCGCATGCCGTGACGACCGCGAATAGTGCCGCGCCCAGAGCGACCGACCCGGCCAGGCTCACCAACCGACGTGAATACATCTGATCCCCCCGCATGTGCTCGAAGCTTGCCGCAGCGACATTGATACGCGCGGGGTAGCGACTGACCACCCGGGCGAGCACCGAGCGCGCTTGCGGGTCTACCGGGTGCTCATGTGGTCAAGCCGGAGGGCTCAGGAATGTACGGGTGCGGCACCCCAAGCGCCGCACCCCTGCGTCTGCCTACATGTCGACTGCTTGACCCACCTCGACGCTGCCGCCGGCCTTGAGAATGGGGCACGCCTTCGCGATCGCGGTCGCCGCATCCAGATCCGCGGCCTCGATCAGGCTGTAACCGCTGATCGGGTTCGCGCCGCCGCCGTCGGACACTGAGCCGCCGCTTCCGACCGTCGCGCTCTGGCCGATGGGGTTTCCCATATCGGTGAACGCGGACGCGTGGGTCTCCATCCACGATTGCCACGCGGCCATCACGGCCTTCATCTCTTCCTCGGTCTCCGGCATTCCGCTTCCGTGGTACGCGAATACGAACTTCATGAGGGGCCTCCCCCGATTTGGGTGCTTGCAGGAACACGACGAACGGGGCGGCGCCGGATGGACAGCTTCGCCAGCTGAATGCCGATAGAGCGTTAACTGCCGGGCGAAGCACCGCGAATAGTGCGACCCTCAGCCGTTCTTGCCCGTCTGCTGGAGCCTCGTGACCACACGCTTCA
>CAMYIK010000036.1 GCA_947258365.1 uncultured Thermoleophilia bacterium
CCTTCTCGATGCCGATGGCGGCCAGCCGCCCGCCGATCTCCGCACCGAGGAACCCGGCCGGCTCTTCTTGCAGGACCGCATGCACGTTCTCGAAGAACGTGACGTCGTTGGGGAGCACCGTATTGATCTCCTCGCCCGTCCCGTTGACGAACTCCATCGCCGGCTGATTCGCTTGGGCGGCGAGCGGGTACACCTTGAGGTTGTCACGGATGTTGGCTGAAGCGGCCTCGATCCCCTTGTCGAGATACCCGCGCATGAACAGCCACGCGCCGTAGGTGTTCGACTGCACGACGAAGTATCCATCCGGCACGTCGCCGTCGTAGCCGGGGGGCAACACCAGGAACTTGCCGCCCTTGCCCTGATCCGGTCCGGCCATACCGAGATCGGTCATGTAGAGAAAGGCCGCGTCGTCGAGAATGCCCAGCATCCCGGGCGGCAGCTCGATGACCGTGGCTCCGTCGCGCTTCATGTCGAGCCACCCCATCGCGTACATCGTCGAGGTGTTCGCTGTCAGCCACAGAGCCTTGGAGTCCAGCAAGTTGTCGTAGATGACGATCTTGTTGCTGGAGTCGAGGCCGAAGTCCCGTTGACCCTCCCGGATCGAGTACATCGACATGGCTGGGATGCAGTCCAGGAACGACTCGACCGCGCGGGCGCGATCGAGGTAGTCGTAGACCGTGGCGACGGTCGTCTCGTCCGGAACACCGTCGGTGTAGCCGAGCGAACCGATCGACGTCTCCACACGGTCCGGCGCCACTATCGACGCCGGCTGGTCGGTGGTCATCTTCAATTTCGGAGTCGAACTCATCGTTGTTGCTCTCTCTCTCTCTCTCTCGTCTTACGGTCTGGTCGACAACCAGTGTGAAACGCTTCTTGTGGGGCCGATAGCCCCAAAACGGACCCCTCCGGGTGACCCCCGGGGCGAAGACCCGGCTGACGACCCGGCTGATCGAAGGTGAGTACCCGAACGACCTGGGCCGGGTCACCGCGGGGCCGCCATTTGCTCGACGTTCGGTCAGACGACCAGGTCGAGGTCGTTCAGCACCCAGGTCTTGTCGATGTAGCCCTCTTTCGGTCCGTAGAACCTGAAGACGAGGAAGAAGCCCTTGCCGGGAGCGGTCGGGACCCAGTTCGCTTCCTGACCGGCGGGCGCCTCGGGGCCGAAGTAGACGTCAACCGTGCCGTCATCGTTGACGGCGGGATCATCGAGGCTGCCGACCGACTTGTTCGCGCTGCAACCGACATCCAGCAGGCTGTGGGTGGTGCGGGCACTCGCAGCACATCGTTCTTGCCGCCCTCAAGGCATCGCCCACCAACAGAGTCCGGCCCGGCGACGCCCCCCAATAGGCGTCGCGGCCGAGTCGCGCCTACCGGAGGCCGCGAGAGCAGCGCTCGCAACCGAGCTTCTGGCGCCCGCGAGTTGACCCTCTGTTGACCCCTTGGAGGCCCTAGTTCGATTTCCCGAGGTAGCACCGGGGTAGCACGCGCTGGCGAATCGGCGCACTGGTCGCATCAGAAAACCCCATAACCATGGGAAAACGCCGATAGCCGGTGGGGTACGAATAGGGACGGTGGGAGTCGAACCCACACGAGGTTGCCCTCAACGGATTTTGAATCCGCCGCGTCTACCGTTCCGCCACGTCCCCGGGTCTGGCGATTCTAGCGCCGCGTCAGACGGCGAGAACCGCAGCGCCTGCGACTTCGCCTGACTCCAACCGCTGGAGCGCGAGGTTGACTTCGTCGAGCGGATGGATCTCGGTCTCCGTGGCGATGGGGATCTCCGCGGCAAGGGCCAACAACTCCTCGGCGTCGCGGCGGGTGACGTTGGCGACGCTTTGGATGCGACGCTCTTCCCACAGGAGGCGGTAGGGGAACTCCGGTACCCGGTCGAGGTGGATCGCGTTGACGACCACTCTGCCTCCCGGGCGCAGCGCGGCAAGTGCGGCCACGATCACCTCGCCGATCGGCGCGAAGGTGATTGCGGCGTCCAGCTCCACCGGTGGCGCCTCCAGGCTGCCGCCCGCCCATGCCGCTCCGAGGGCCAGGGCTCGGTCGCGGTCGGCATCGCCTCTCGTGCTGACGTAACACTCGATCCCAAGGTGGCGGGCGACTTGGATCGTGATTCGTGCTGAGGCGCCGAAGCCGTAAAGCCCGAGGCGCCCGCCTTCTGCGAGTTCGGTCAAGCGAAGCGCCCGATGGCCGATGACTCCTCCGCAAAGCAGCGGTGCAGCCGCGAGGTCCGAGAATCCTTCCGGCAGGCGCAGCGCGAATCGCGAGTCGACCCTTACGTGGGTGGCGAAGCCGCCGTCGACGTCCCAGCCGGTGAACCGTCCCCGCCGACAGAGATTCTCACGGCCCTCGCGGCAGCGGTCGCAGTCACCGCACGCCCACGCGAGCCAACAGACTCCTGCCCGGTCGCCAGGCCCCCAACCATCAACGCGTTTTCCCATCGCCACGACGCGCCCGACGATCTGATGGCCGGGCACGACTGGGAGACGGTGGGCGCGAAGATCTCCCTCGCAAAGCTGCAGGTCGGTGCGGCAGACGCCGCACGCGCGCACTTCAAGGAGCAGATCGTCGGGGCCCGCCGGCTCGGTCGAAATGGATTCGATGGCGAGAGGGTGCTCGCCCACCGGCCGGGGGCGCCGGAGAAGGGCGGCCCGCCCGAGCATCATCTCTCCACGTGCTGCACGAGGATGGCCGCGGCTATCACGGCGTGGCCGCTCCAGAGCGCTGTACGAATCCAGTTCAGGTTCACGAGTCGATCGTGGGCACTCTCGGCGAACCCGTTGCTGAGGTCTCCATGGATCGGGGCGAAGATCGCGGCCGTCAAAGCGACGAGCGCAATCGCGACGACGAGTCCGGCCACGGGCAGCCATAGCGACACTCCCGCGGGCCGCCAGATCACGAGCGCCAGCGCGGTGATGGTTTGGATTGCCCACGGGAAGGCGATGAGCCTTGCGATCCGGGTTTGATGCGCCGACTCGTAAGCAGGAAAGGCGCTGCGGCCGACCTCGGCGAAACCGGGGTAGTGGACGACCTGAATGGTCCAGATCATCCCCGTCATGAAGATCGTGGCAGCGAGACCGACGAGGATCAGCGCGAGCGAGCCGCTCATTGCCCCTGGGGTCTAGTCTTTGACGCGGGCGACACCTTCGTCTTGAGCGACCTGTTTCACGGCTTCGGCGACCGCGGGGGCCACGTCACGGTTGAACACGCTCGGAATGATGTAGTCCGGGTTCAGCTGATCCTCGGAGACCACACCGGCGATGGCCACGGCCGCGGCCACCTTCATACCCTCGGTGATCATTGTTGCGTGGCAGTCGAGCGCGCCACGGAAGATGCCCGGGAAAGCCAGGACGTTGTTGATCTGGTTCGGGTAGTCCGAACGGCCGGTGGCCATCACGCTGACGTGAGGTCCGGCGATCTCCGGCATGATTTCGGGCACCGGGTTCGCCATCGCAAACACGATCGGATCCCTGGCCATGCGCTTCAGCTGATCGAGCTTGAAGGTGTCAGGCCCGGACAGGCCGAGGAAAAGGTGAGCGCCCTCGATGGCCTCCGTAAGGCCTCCCTGAATGCCTTCGGGGTTGGTGTTCTCCGCGTACCAGTCCTTCATGAAGTTCATGTTCTCGGTGCGGCCCTTGTAGATCGCTCCGCGCGAGTCACAGCCGATGATGTTCTTCACCCCGGCGTTCATCAGGATCTTCGAGCATGCAACTCCGGAGGCGCCGATGCCGTTGCAGACGACCTTGAGGTCGGAGATCTTGTGTCCGGTGATCTTGCAGGCGTTGATCAGCGCGGCCAGCACGACGATCGCGGTGCCGTGTTGATCATCGTGGAAGACTGGGATGTCGAGCATCTCCTTGAGACGATCCTCGACCTCGAAGCAGACCGGCGCCGCGATGTCCTCGAGGTTGATGCCACCCCAGGCCGGCGCGATCGCCGCGATGGTCTCAACGAGAACGTCGGCGTCCTTGGAGTCGATGCAGATGGGGTAGGAATCCACATCGCCGAACTCCTTGAACAGCATCGACTTGCCCTCCATGACGGGCATGCCGGCGGCGGCCCCGATGTCGCCAAGACCCAAGACCGCGGTGCCGTTGGTGATCACCGCCACCATGTTGCTCTTGAGTGTCAGCTCGGAGGCTCGGCTGGGGTCATGCGCGATGGCTTTGCTCACTCGCGCGACGCCCGGCATGTACGCGATGGACAGATCGTCGCGAGTCTCGAGCGGCACGCGTGAGGCCATCTCGATCTTGCCGCCACGATGCATCCGGAAGGTGCGGTCGTAGGAGTCCACGACGGTCACACCATCGACGGCGTTCACGGTGGCCACGATCGTGTTCGCGTGGTCCTGGTCCGACGCGTTCACCACGATCTCTCGGATGAGGCTCCGGGGGCCGTGATCGACGATGTCTACCGTTCCGACGCTGCCGCCGACATCGCCGATGGCAGTGGCGAGCTTGCCGAACAGGCCGCGCTGGGCAGTGTCGATCTCGGCGCGGATGGTGACGCTGTGCTGAGCGCTCGGCGTTGTTGCCACGAGCGATCTCCTCGTTGACTCGGGTGCGGCGGCCCCGAAGGATAGCCATCCGCCACGTCGGGCTACACTCGCGGCGATGTCGGAGGACGGTCGACCCGAGCAGTCCGAGGAGGCCCCGCCGACGAGCGTGGGGCCGCTACTGCTGATCGACGGCAACAGCCTGGCCTACCGCGCGTTCTTCGCGCTTC
The DNA here is from genome assembly GCA_947258365.1 of uncultured Thermoleophilia bacterium. GTDB lineage: Bacteria > Actinomycetota > Thermoleophilia > Miltoncostaeales > Miltoncostaeaceae > CAMYIK01. The sequence goes on from CAMYIK010000036.1 coordinate 4,735, forward strand.
CGGAATCGATCGCGACCGCCGACGGTGCGCCGACCAACGCGCTCTACGGCTTGGCCTCGATGTTGATGAAGATCTTCACCGATCGGCACTTCGCCCTTGGCATCTGCGCCTGGGACGCGGGCGGCAAGGTCTTCCGGCACGAGCAGTTTCCGGAGTACAAGGCGGGTCGTTCGGCTACTCCGGACCTTTTGAAGGAACAGTCGCCTCATTTTCGGCCCCTGATGGAGGCCTTCGGTCTGGTCAATACCGAGCTGCCGGAGTTTGAGGCCGACGACATCATCGGCACCCTCGCCACCCAGGCTGAGGCGGCCGGCCAAGACGTGGTGATCCTCACCGGCGACCGCGATGCCCTGCAGTTGGTGAGCGATCGGGTGAGCGTGCTCGCGACGGGCCGAGGTGTGACCGACACCGTGCTCTACACGCCGGACGCCGTGCAGGAGCGCTATGGGGTCAGCCCGGCTGAGATGACCGACTTCCGCGGCATGGTCGGCGACAGCTCCGACAACCTGCCCGGCGTGCCGGGGATCGGCGAGAAAGGCGCTGCGCAGCTGATCCAGAAGTACGGCGACCTGGAGGCGGTGCTCGCGGCGGCGGACGAGCAGTCGCCGAAGCGGCGCGAGAACCTGATCAACAGCGCGGACGACGCGCGGCTGACCCGCGACCTGGCGGTCATCGTCCGCGATGCCCCGGTGCCGATCGGGCTCGACGATGCCGGGGTCCTTGAGTTCGACCCCGATCGCCTGAAGTTGCTGACCGGAGTGTTTCGGGATTTCGAGTTCGACAGCCTCGTGCGGCGGCTGGACGACCTTGGGACCGTCGGGGAAGCCGACGACCCACCGGCAGCTGCGCGTCGAGAGATATCGGTGACGGAAATGGCGCCGGAGGCGCTGGCTCTACAGCTGGCCGGCGGCCGCGATCCGCTGGCGGTGGCGATGGGCCAAGAGCGATGGGCCGTTGCGCTGGATGAGGTGGAGGTGGTGGCGGGGGACCTGGACGAAGGTGCCGGAGCCGCCCTGAAACGGGCCCTTGCGGACCGACCGCTCCTGGCGCACGACGCCAAGGGTCTCGGCGTGGCAGACCTCAACGTCGCCCACGACACCATGGTGGCGGCGTATCTGCTCCGGCCTCGCCGGCGTGGCTATCCACTGGACGAGGTGGCCGAGGAGCAGGGCCTGGCCGTAGGGGGCTCTGAGGACGAAGTCGCCGTTGCGGCGGCGCTCACCGCGGCCCTGGCGGAACAACAGGCAGAGATGCTGGCGACCCGTGGCCTCGTTTCCCTCTTCGCCGACATCGAGATGCCCTTGGTCGAGATGCTCGCGTCGATGGAGCACGTCGGCATTCGACTGGACGTTCACCGACTCGGTGAGATCGCCGCTCGCGTGCGCGACAGCATCGACGAACTGCGTGACCAGATCTTCGAGCACGCCGGAGAAGAGTTCAGCATCGAGTCGCCGAAGCAGCTCGGCCACATTCTCTTCGAGAAACTTGAGCTGCCCACGTTCCGAAAGGGCAAGACGGGGTTCTCTACGGATCGCCAGGTGCTGAAGCGGCTTGAGGACAAGCACCCCATCATCGGCCTGATCGGGTCCTACCGAGAGCTCACCAAGCTCGACAGCACGTATCTGTCGGCCTTGCCTTCCCAGGTCGACGGCACAGGGCGCCTTCACACGACCTTCGCTCAGACCGTCGCCGAGACCGGGCGCTTGTCATCTCGTGACCCCAACCTCCAGAACATCCCCGTTCGCACCCCCCTGGGTCGGGAGATTCGGGGCGCGTTCGTCGCCGAGGATGGCTGGTCGCTGGTCAGCTGTGACTACAGCCAGGTGGAGCTTCGAATCCTCGCGCACTGCTCGAGAGAGCCCGCGCTGCGGGAGGCCTTCGCGTCGGGTGTGGACGTCCACCAGGCGACCGCGAGTGAAGTGTTCGGGGTGCCGCTCGCCGAAGTGGATCGCGATTTGCGCGACCGCGCGAAAGCGGTGAACTTCGGGATCGTCTACGGCATCAGTGACTTTGGTTTGTCAGAGCAGCTCAGCATTCCTCGCGCCGATGCTAAGGCGTACATAGAGACCTACCTCGATCGCTATCCACGGGTGCAGAACTTCATCGACACCACAATCGCCGCAGCGACCCAAGACGGCTACGTCACGACCCTGCTTGGTCGGCGCCGGCCAATTCCGGAGCTGGGCGGCAGGACGGTTCAGCAGCGCCAGCTGGGAGAACGCCTGGCCGTCAACACGATCGTCCAAGGCACCGCCGCGGACATCATCAAGGTCGCGATGGTCCGTGCCCATCATGCTCTGAAAGAGTCCGAATTGGAGGCACGAATCGTGCTTCAGATCCACGACGAGCTTCTTGTTGAGGCACCACCCGGTGAGGCAACCATGGCCGCCCGCCTGGTGCGCGAGGCCATGGTGGGCGCGTATGAGTTGGACCCGCCGCTTGCGGTGGACACCGGTACCGGGAGCACCTGGCTCGACGCGAAGTCCTAGAAGTTGGGCGCCTCTTGTGGAGTGACTCTCGGCCGCTCGTGGCCGCCGGGCGCGGCCTCGCGCCCTCGGAGCGTATGGACTTCATGCAGCGCCGCGTACATCTGACCCACGAGGGCGTGCCGGGTATGAGCCGGTTCGCGGCGGTGATTGAGATCAACCCCGTACGGGAGCGACATGTCGAGAGCTTTCGCTCGTGCACGAAGCGGTGCCAGCAGCAGCCTCGAGAGTTCTGACGCCTCGCAGCGAAGCGCGAGGCTCAGGCGGCCTGCGTCAATTTATTCTTCGTCGTTCAAAAGGCCAAAGAAAATGATCGCCCGTTCGAGGGTCTCCGTCGGCAGCCCCTCGGCAAACTCAAGAAACACGCCGGGTGGATACCCCGGAGCGTCTATCGTCGTGTCCGTCGGTTTGGAGATGACGGCAGCCTGCGGGGCACCGTCGGTGCTGGGAGGTGGTCCCTCCAGCCGGGACGGGGCGGCCCACATCACGAGACCTATCGCGGTGAGGCCGAGTCCAAGCAACAGTGCGACCGACGTCGCGGTGGCCGGAACGACCACCACCACGCCGACGATCGCCAGGGTGAGCGCGAGCCAATGGATGGGCGTGCCTGCGATCCCCATGAACGGGGTCGCCTCCGCGCGCCGACGCCGAGGGTGGTCAGCCGATGCGCGGTGCGGCAAGCGAATCCTTGGGGCGCTCGAGGAGGTCGGAAGAGGGGTCCGCCCGGGAGGCACCACACGAAGGTGGATGGGCGGACGACTCGGAGTATTGGTGGAGCGACCCGGCCCGTCGCCTACCCGTTCAGTGGATCTGCGCACACCGAACGGGGGGTGCTCAGGCTGCAGAGCGCGCAATTCGCGTGAATTCAGACGCCCGCGGCTCGCACGTTGGGTGGCCTGCGTGTCTGCTTGTATCGAGCGTGTGCCCGGGGCATTCGACTTCTACGACGAACTTCAGGTGAGCAGTGCGGCCCGTCCGGAAGTCATTCAGGCCGCCTTCGAGGTTTTGCGTGAACGCGTGATCGTCGAAGACCCCGAAGACGCCGCTCGGAGCCTTGCCCGCCTGAATGAAGCTCACCGGGTGCTCACCGACGAGACGCTGCGCGCCACGTACGACGCACGTCGCCGGTCGGGCCGTGAGTAGTCCCGCAGACTCGGCGGATAACGATGCGAGGCGGCCCGTTCGTCAGTCTCGAGCGCGGTTTGCTCACGCCCTTGTCGGCCTCATTTCGATGGAGGCGCTCCTTTTCGAGGCGTGGGCCGCGATTGCCGCGGCGGTGCTCATCGTCCTCATCGACATGATCGTTCCACGCGTCTCACCGCTCGGTTGGGCATTTGAGCGCGTTCTTCCCGGAGTCGGCTCGGTCGTGTCGCAGCCTGCTTACCGTCTCTCAGGAGCGGTCGTCGGAGTGGCGCTGGCCGTAGGTCTCGGGGCGTTCGCGGCGGGCTGGGGCGTGGTGGGGTGGAGCTTGGGCAGTTTGGGGGCGGCACTCGCGCTGTTCTCGGCGATCGGAGGATTCGGGCTGTGGTCTGCGAGCCTCCGGCGGATCGTGCCCCGGCAGCAGTCCTGACACCGCAGAGCGAGCCCCAAAGGCCGCGCCGCACGGCGTGCCTTTCGCCAGAATCCGAGTAGACTCACTCGGTTAAGCAATCACACGTATTGGCGCATCCCGCGCCGGATCGGAAGAGCAACCAACGATGAGCACTGACACAGAAACCATTGCCCCTCCAGACGAGGCTCAGGAAGCCGAGGCCGCAACCAGCGCCGACGCCCCGCCTGTGACCCCGCCGCCTCCCCGAACGCTGGACGGACCGGAGTACATCGAAGTAGACGGGGAGATGATCCCCAACTACGACGCCACCATTCCCGACTTTGAAGAGGGCGATGTCGTCACCGGCTTCGTGGTGAGGGTCGACAAGGACGAGGTGCTCGTCGACATCGGGTTCAAGAGCGAAGGCGTGATCATGCTTTCGGAGCTCTCGATCCGGAAGTCCGTCAACGTCTTCGAAGAGGTTCAAGTCGGCGAGGAAGTCGACGCCCTCGTAATGCAGAAAGAGGATCAAGACGGCCGTCTGATCCTCAGCAAGAAGCGTGCACGCTTCGAGAAGGCGTGGAAGCGCATCGAGGCCGCATCCGAGGCCGGAGAGAACGTAACCGGCAGCGTGATCGAGGTGGTCAAGGGCGGCCTGATCTTGGACCTTGGTGTCCGAGGCTTCCTGCCCGCGTCACTTGTCGACATCCGCCGGGTGCAGGACCTGGATGAGTTCCTCGGTAGGTCCCTTGAGTGTCGTGTCATCGAGTTGAACCGCAACCGGAACAACGTCGTGCTTTCCCGCCGTGCTGTGCTCGAGGACGAGCGCCGCGAGGTCCGCCAGCGGATCCTCGACGAGCTGGAGCCCGGCCAGGTGATCGAGGGAGTGATTTCGAACATCGTCGACTTCGGCGCGTTCGTGGACCTCGAGGGCATCGATGGCTTGATCCATATTTCGGAGCTCAGCTGGAGTCACGTCAATCACCCGTCCGAGCTGCTCGAGATCGGGCAGACCGTGAACGTGAAGGTGTTGGACATCGACCGGGAGCGTCAGCGGATCTCGCTGGGTCTCAAGCAGACCCAGGCGGACCCGTGGCAGGACGTCATCGAGCGGTACCAGATCAACGACGTGGCGGAAGGCAAGGTCACGAAGGTGGTCACCTTCGGTGCCTTCGTCGAGATTCACGCCGGAGTCGAGGGCTTGGTCCACATCTCGGAGCTGGCCACCCACCACGTCGAGAATCCACGGGAGATCGTTGGCCAGGGCGACATCGTGTCGGTTCGGGTCATCGAGATCGATGGCTCGCGCCGCAGGTTGTCTCTGTCGCTGAAGCGCGTCGCGGACAGCGATCCGGTGGACCACCCGCTTCCCGAAGAAGTCAAGGCTCAGGCAGCGGCTGAAGCCGCTGCCGCACCGCCGCCGGTTGACCCCGACGCACTCGGAGCCCCGCCGCTTGACGACGACGATCCCGCGCCGGAGCCACCGGCGGACATGGACTCCGACGAGTCTGAGGCCGTGTTGGACGAGGTTCCCGCCGAGGTGGAGGCCGCCGACGAGGAGGCACAAGCTCCCGCTGAGGTGGTAGGGGAGCCAGCAGCCGCTGCTGAGGAAGCCCCCGCCGAGGTAGTGGAAGAGCCCGAGGCCGCCGCCGAGGAGGCGCCGGTCGAGGTCGTCGAAGAGCCGGTGGCGGAAGTTGAGGAGCCTGAGGGAGAGGCTGAGCCCGAGCCGGAGACGGCCCCGGAGCCCGAGCCAGAGCCAGAAGCGGTTGAAGAGCCCGAGGCCGAGGAAGTCTGATTGGTCCCTCCGGTCATTGGTCTGACCGGAGGCATCGGGTCCGGTAAGTCAACGGCGCTCGCCGCATTCGAGCGCCGTGGCGCCGCCGTGCTCTCGAGCGACGATGTCGTGCATCGGCTCTATCGCGAAGCCGATGTTGCCGCGGCGGTAGTTGAGCGTTTCGGTCGTGAGCTACTCGACGAGGCCGGTGAGGTGGACCGCGCGATTCTCCGCGAGCGAGCAGCGGCTGATCCTGGTGGCTTCAGTTTTCTCGAGGGTCTGATTCACCCGCGAATCGAGGGAGCGCGAACGGCGTGGATTGATCGGCAACGTGGGTTGCAGCCCCCACCGCCACTGCTGGTCTGCGAGGTGCCACTGCTCTTCGAGGTTGGTCTCGAAGCCGCTTTTGATGCGGTATTGGTGGTTACCGCTTCTGAGGGAGTGCGCCGCGCAAGGGTGCAAGATCGCGGCCAAAACTTCGAGCATCTCGCCTCACGTCAACTTCCGGAGCAGGAGAAGGCCGGCCGGGCGAGCAGCTATTTCACCAACGACGGCGACCTGGAGGGTCTCGACGCGTGGGTGGACGAACGGTTCGAGGAATTCGCGGTGTCAACCGAGTAGTGATTCCCGTGGTGGTGGTCGCCGCCTTGAGCGCGGTCGCGGTCGCGGCGGTTGGTGCCGCCGATGATCCCGCGCCACGCGTGAAGGATGCCGACGCGATTGTTTCGGAGGCCGCCAACTATGGCCTCGATCCTTCCTTGCTGGCGGCCGTTGTCTCCACGGAGGGTGTCGTAAGCGATGCCGGCGGGGCGCACAGTGAGTTGCGGAACGCGGCGAAGCGACTCAGAGGCGGCATTGATCGTCACCAAAGCGTTGTGGGCGCCCTTGCCGCAATGCGCGTCGGCGATGAGCAGGTCTCGGACTGGCTTGACGAGCGTCCGCTGGCGGCGTCCTCGGCGGGGGCTCTTCCTGATCGCGCGGTGCGCACGTTCGTAACCGAGATCCTCGAGGTGCGAGTGGGCTACGCCGACGAGGAGGCCCTGGCGCTCTAGGGGTTCTCCGGGTCATGCGGGCACGCGTAAGCATTTCGAAGATTGACACAGATGTAACAAACGGGCATAGGATAGGTCCATCTGACACGTGATGACCTCCCGCGTCGCAACGACCGGTGGTCACACGATTCCGTCTCTGGGGGGGTAGGAATCGATGAAACAATTTGGCAAACGGGCGGCGCTCGTCGCTTTGATGGCCGCGTTGGCGATAGGTGTCGCAGCCTGTGGCGACGACGACGACAGTAGTTCTGATGGCGGAGGCGACACCGCATCGGCCGGAGCTTCGCTGCAGTCCATTCTGGACAACGGTTCCTTCAAGTGCGGGACCCGCGATGATCTGGCGGGCTTCGCTGCGCTCGACGCTAGTGGCGAGCGGGCCGGCTTCGACACCGAGTACTGCCGCGCTATCGCGGCGGCGCTGTTCGGTGACTCGGAGGCGGTCGAGTTCGTCGACCTCCAGACGGCAGACCGCTTCACGGCGCTGCAGTCGGGCGAGGTCGATGTGTTGGTCCGTAACACGACGTGGACGGGAAGCCGCGACGGTGGAGAGGGCGCGAACTTCCTCGCGACCACCTTCTACGACGGCCAGGGCATGCTGGTGAGCGCTGACAGCGACTTCCAGTCCCTCAAGGACATGGATGGCGCGACGATCTGCCTCACCGAGGGGACGACGACGCAGCTCAACCTCGAGGACGCCTTCACCAACGCAGGCGTCAACGTAGGCGAGGCTCTGCCATTCGCCGACCCTGAGCTGATCCAGGAGGCCTACAACGCGGGCCGGTGCGACGGCTGGACCGCCGACCGCAGCGCCTTGGCGGGTTTTCGGACCAACTGGCCCGGCGGTCCCGAGAACGTGCGGATCCTTGACGAGACCTTCTCCAAGGAGCCTCTAGGCCCCGCGGTCAGTGACGGCAATGACGACCTGGCTCAGGCGGTCGAGTGGGCGGTCTTCGCGACCATGCAGGCCGAGGAGTTCGGTATCACCTCCGCCAACGTGGACCAGATCCGTGACACGTCGGAGGATCCGAACATCCGACGTTTCCTCGGGCTTGAGGAGGAGGGCGGCACCTTCGACCCGGGGCTTGGATTGCCGGCCGACTTCAACTACCAAGTGATCAAGCAGGTCGGTAACTACGGCGAGATCTTCGAGCGGAACATCACGCCCCTAGGCCTCGAAAGAGGCGTCAATGCTCTGTGGACCGACGGCGGCCTGATCTACGCCCCGCCGTATCGCTAGGTAGTCGAAATGCCGGCCGCTCCTCAGAGCGGCCGGCTCCGGCCCCTTCCGTCGCGAGCCTGAAATGACCGCCGCCCAAGCGCCTGCACGCGCGCGCCCGCCGCTATGGCGCGACGTACGCGTGCTGCGCGTGGTGGGCCAGGCAGCGGCTCTAGTCGTGGTCGGAATGCTCTTGGCGTGGCTCTGGAGCAATCTCCAGAACAACGTCGACAGCTTGGGTATTCCGGCCCCGACCGACTTCAGCTATTTGAATCAACCTGTGGGCCAGTCCATCGCGGGAAGCGATCTCCGGCCGACCCAGAGCCGGCTGGACGCGCTTCAGGTTGGCCTCGTGCGTACGATTCAGATTGCGATTGTCGGGATCATTCTTACGACGATCCTGGGGGTCCTGCTCGGGATCGCCCGGCTCTCGCAGAACTGGCTCGTGGCCACGTTCGCGCGGATCTACGTCGAGTTGTTCCGCAATACGCCGCCGCTGGTGGTGATCATCTTCATCTACCTCGGGATGTTCATCAATGGAGGCTTCCTGCCACGGGTCGGAGATGCGGTCGAGATTCCCAACCTGCTCGCGGCCGACATTCGGGGCATTTCGGTCCTCTGGGTCTCCTTTACCGACAGCCCCTGGCCATACCTGCTCGTGCTCGTCGGCGCCATCGCAGTCGGATGGGGCGTAGTCAGGTGGCGGAATCACGTCCAGGACGCGCAGGGCAAGCCGACCTATCCGATGCTCTCGGGGTTGGTCGTGTTCCTCGCCATGGCAATCGTCGGGTGGCTGGCTCTTGGCGGGCCGACTGAACTGAGCGCGCCGTCGGTGGCGGAGAACGGACGCGTCACCGGCGGTAACAAGCTCACACCGGAATACGCCGCCCTGCTCATCGGCCTCGTGCTCTACACCGCGAGTCACGTAGCGGAGATAACGCGCGCCAGCATTCAGGCCGTCGCTCGTGGTCAGGACGAGGCAGCCAAGGCTCTCGGTCTGTCTGCCGGGCAGCGACTGCGGAAGGTGATCCTGCCGCAGGCGCTTCGGGTGGCGATTCCGCCGTTGTCCAACCAGTACCTCAATCTCACCAAGAACTCATCGCTGGCGGTGGCCATCGCCTATGTCGAGATGACCCGCGTGACCAGCGATCTGGTCGCGAACGGCGCGCCCGCTTTCCAGGCCTTCTTGCTGCTGGCGTTCCTGTATCTGCTCATCTCGCTCGCCACGGCGCTGATCACCAATTTCATCAACGGGCGACTCGCCATCCCGGGGCGATGACGGCGGGCGGGGTCACAACGCACGCGGGCGCGTGGATTAGGCAGAACCTGTTCCGCAACGCCCGCGACTCGATCTTGACAGTCGTCTTCGGTGCTCTTCTCGCGTTTCTCACCTATCGCGCCCTGAGCTTCGTTCTGGGCGAGGACTGGGAGATCCAGCGCCAGAACATGCGTAACTCTCTGGTAGGTCCCGAAATCAGCGGAACTGACCTCTGGGCCCCCGTGATCGGAATCTGGTTGATCGCCGCGGCCGTCGGAGTGATGATCGGGGCGCTCGATCGCAGCCAACACGCCGATCAGCCTGGCGCGATCCTCGATCCTCTCAGACCGGCGCACTGGCGCCAGATCGCCTACAGGACCGTCGCCCGGCTCTGGCCGGTGTTCGCGCTGGTGGTGTTCATCTTGCTGCTGACCGGCTCGACCACCGGCCTGCTCGTGACCCTCGCAGCGATGGCCCTCGCCTTCCTCGGCCGAGCCGCGGGCGTGAGACTGCCGCTCGGGTCGGTGCGATGGGCGGCCCTGGCAACAGCACTGGCGCCGATCGTGGCGGTCCTGATCATCCGTTTCGGCTTTGGGATCGATTGGAACGATTGGGGCGGCTTCCTCCTCGTCGCCTTCGCCGGCGCCGCAGGGATTGCGCTGAGTTTCCCCCTGGGAATCTTTCTGGCTCTCGGCCGACGCTCGAAGCTGCCGGTGATGAAGGGGCTGAGCGTTGCGTACATCGAGTTCTTCCGCGGGGTGCCGCTGGTAGTGCTCCTTCTGATCGGCTCTCTGGTGATCGGGCTCTTCTTGCCGCGGTCGCTAATTCCGAGTGAGCCGATACGAGCCGTGATCATCTTCACGCTCTTCACGGCGGCCTACTTTGCGGAGGTCGTCCGCGGAGGGCTCCAGAGCCTTCCGGAGGGCCAAGAAGAGGCCGCCAAGGCCCTCGGCCTGCCGGCGTGGCGCATCACGTCGTTCATCGTGCTGCCCCAAGCGCTGCGCAATGTGATCCCCGCCATCGTTGGCCAATCGATCAGCCTGTGGAAGGACACCTCGCTGATGTTCATCATCGGCCTGGCTGAGCCTCTCCGTCTGGCGTCGGCCTTCACGCGGCAGCCGGAGTTTCGCGGTCAGGGCCTGATCACCCTGACACTCTTCTTCGCCGGGCTGATCTATTGGATCGTCTCATTCACCATGTCGCGCGAAAGCCAGCGACTCGAACGCAAACTGGGGGTTGGGCAGCGATGAGCACCGAACCGATTGCCGAGGAACTGCGCGACGCCACGGTCACGCGTGGCGCGGGTGGCGTGATTATCGAGTTGGCGCAGGTCGACAAGTTCTTCGGAGACTTTCAGGCCCTGAAGGACGTGAACATGAAGGTCGGGAAGCAGGAGGTCGTCGTTGTCATCGGGCCATCCGGATCAGGCAAGTCGACGCTCATTCGGTGCATCAATCGCTTGGAAGAACACGACGCCGGCCGGATCGTCGTCGACGGAGTCGAGCTCTCGAATGACATCAAGGCGATCCGGGAGGTCCGCCGGGAGACCGGCATGGTGTTCCAGCAGTTCAACCTCTTTCCGCACTTGACGGTGCTCGACAACGTCACCTTGGCCCCGCGCCAGGTTCGTAAGACCCCCAGAGCAGAGGCGGAACGACTCGGACGACAGATGCTCGAGCAGGTGAAGATCCCCGAGCAGGCCGACAAGTACCCGGCGCAGCTCTCAGGAGGTCAGCAACAGCGCGTGGCGATCGCCCGCGCTCTTGCCATGCAGCCGAAGGTGATGCTCTTCGACGAACCCACCTCGGCGCTAGACCCGGAGATGATCAACGAGGTCCTCGAATCGATGAAAGAGCTGGCGCGCACCGGCATGACCATGATCGTCGTGACCCACGAGATGGGTTTCGCGCGGGAGGTTGCCGACCGTGTCGTGTTCATGGAGGAAGGGCAGATCGTGGAGGTCGGCACCGCTGAGCACTTCTTCACGAACCCGAGCGAGGAGCGTACGAAGCTCTTCCTCTCCCAGATCCTCTAGGCGGCCGAACCCCGCTCGATCAGCTCGATGCGGTAGTTGTCCGGATCCCGTACGAAACAGATCTTCGAGCCGCCGGGGCGTGACTGGTAGGGCGGCTTCTCGGGTGTGATGCCGGCGCGTTCCAGGCGACCGAGCTCAGCGTCCAAATCCGCTACCACCAGCGCGACGTGGCCATACCCTTCGCCGATCTCGTAGGGCTCGGTGCGCCCATCGTTGAGCGTCAACTCAAGGCTGGCGCCTCCACCTGGTGGCTCGAGAAAGATGACGGTCGCGGTGTCGCCTCCGACACGAGCACGTTTAGCCTCCTGAAAGCCCAGTCGACCATAGAAGTCGAGTGAGCGTTCCTCGTCCAGGATGCGGATCATGGTGTGGTCGAGCTTCATTGCGGGCCTCCAGTCGTGACGACGGAGAACCTTGCCAGACAGCGCCGCTCGGGACGTAGCAAAGCTCGCGTCCCGAGCGGAACCTTTGACCCGCCCTTCACGGGTCGACGGAGTAGCGCGAACGGACCCGGCTCCCGGACCAGAGCCCGTACGCGTTTGCCCCACCCGTACTGTCTTCGAAGAAAGGGGCTACTCCGAAGACGCAACCGCAGGCTAAGGGGCGGGGCTCCGGCGAGTAATTGGCCGACGGGCCAAAGGAATCGGGCGCTCACACCGCCGGCCCGTATAGACGGCCTGGCCGGCCCCGAGAGCGCTAGGCTCAACTCACTGTGAGCACGTTCGCCGTCGCTGCCGACCACGAGCCCACGGGCGATCAACCCCAGGCCATCAGCGAGATCTCCCAAGGGCTGAGCCGAGGGGATCGCTTCCAAACGCTGCTGGGCGTCACCGGCTCGGGCAAGACCTTCACGATGGCCAACGTCATCGCGCAGGCGGAAGCCCCGGCTCTGGTCATCGCCCACAACAAGACCCTCGCCGCGCAGCTCTGCAACGAGTTCCGGGAGTTCCTCCCTGGCGCTGCCGTCGAGTACTTCGTCAGCTACTACGACTACTACCAACCCGAGGCGTACATCGCCTCGACCGACACCTACATCGAAAAAGACGCCTCGATCAACGACGAGGTCGATCGTTTGCGGCACTCGGCAACCGCCGCCCTCTTGGCTCGCCGAGACGTTGTCATCGTCGCGTCGGTCAGCTGCATCTACGGGATGGGAAATCCCGCCCTCTACCGCGATCGGGTCGTGCTCTTGCGTCAGGGCGCCGAGTATCCGCGAGAAGAGATCTTCCGTCGGCTCGTCTCCGTGCAGTACGAACGCAACGACGTCGCCCTGGAGCGCGGTCGGTTTCGGGTCAAGGGCGACACGTTCGAAGTGCAGCCCGCGTACGCGTCCACTGCCTTCCGCGTGTCGCTGTTCGGCGATGAGATCGAATCGATCACCGACTTCGACCCGTTGACCGGCGAGGTACACGGCGAGATGCAGCACGTCGCCGTCTATCCGGCTACCCATTACGTGACCCCTCAGGACACCATCGAGCGGTCACTGACCGAGATGCGGCAGGAGCTCGAGGCTCAGTGCGCGTCATTCGATCGCGCCGGGAAGATCGTGGAATCCCATCGTCTCCGTCAGCGGACCGAGTACGACATGGAGATGATCCGCGAGCTTGGCTTCTGCAGTGGAATCGAGAATTACTCACGAATCCTGGATGGTCGCGAGCCGGGCTCACCGCCGCACACCTTGCTCGATTTCTTCCCGGACGACTTCATCTGCTTCATCGACGAGTCGCACGCTACGACTCCGCAGCTTCGGGGTATGTACGAGGGCGACCGCTCCCGCAAGCTCGCGCTGATCGACCACGGGTTCCGCCTCCCGTCGGCGATGGACAACCGGCCGCTCCAGATCGCGGAGTTCCTTGAACGGGCATCGCGAATCGTTTTCGTGTCCGCGACGCCGAGCGAGTTCGAACGGAACGCGTCGGGCCACGTCGTGGAGCAGATCATCCGTCCCACCGGCCTTGTGGACCCCGAGGTCGAAGTACGGCCGACGAAGAACCAGATCGACAACCTGCTCAGCGAGATCGCCGAGCGCGCCGATCGCGACGAGCGCACGCTCGTCACCACGCTGACCAAACGTATGGCC
>CAMYIK010000037.1 GCA_947258365.1 uncultured Thermoleophilia bacterium
GTCCCGCGATCAACAGTGGCTTCTCGCGTGTGTCCGAGAAGGTGGCGAGCAGTCCTGGGAGCCCAAGCACGTGATCGGCGTGTAAGTGGGTAAGGAGGATTGTCGAAAGGCCCCCGATGCAAACCGTTGAGAGCAGCATCTGGCGCTGAGTGCCCTCTCCACAGTCCACGAGGATGCGCTCGCCACCCCGGATTACCAGTTCGGCGGCGACTCCCCGCTCGACACTCGGCTCGCGCGCGCCGGTTCCGAGGAAGAGCACGGCGAGCTGCGGAGCCTGAGCTCGGCCGCCGCCAGCGCTCATGTGTCTGTCGGGGCGACCAAACCGTAGTGGCCGTCGTAGCGTCGATAGGCGAGCCTCATCCGCTCATCCGCGGGGTCGACGAACGACACGAACGACACCGCCGAAGCGTCGAGGGTCGCGAGCGCCTCGCTCTGGGACATCGTCGGTGCGAGGCGGATGGGAAGCTCCAGGGGCTCGTCGGCGGTCCTCTTGCTGAGGTTGTGGTCGCCACTCACGAGCTCGAGCTCGCCATCGGCTCGGCGCGCAATCACACAGTCGGAGCCGGAGCCGGCATCGGTGAACAGGTGGAAGTCGTAGTCCAGCATCTCCATCTCGGAGGCCGCTTCCTCTGGGGTGATGCGCTGGATGGAGTAGCTCTTATGGCGTACCAACTCGCGGTCTTCGACGGAGACGGTTGTGACCTCCGGCCGGCCGGGTGGCAGATCGGTGCGCCGCCACTCTCGGTGCGCGGCCTTGCCCGAACGGCGTTCGGCTGTTTCTCGACGGTCGGCGAGTCGACGAAGATTTCTCCGGATCCGGTCGCACATCAATCCAACGGCGGTCTCCAGGTCTGCGTCAGCCACGTGTGCGCGAATGACGCGCCCTGATACGTCGACGCTGGCCTTGGCCATCGCCGGTCGCTCGAGCGCGGGCTTGGTCTCGATCGCCAAATCGAGAGCAGCGTGGATGACCGGGCGTGGAGACGCCGAGCATGCGGCGCGCAACTTCTCGACGGCCGCGTCGCGGCGGCTTGTGCTCACAGGACCGCGGGTCCTGACATCGACCTCCAGTTCGTGCCCGTCTGCCGCTGTATCCATGTCAACGTCCTCGTGAGATTCGGATCGGAACTGTCTGAGCATATTTCCTCAGACAGAACGCAACTCCCAGGGCGCGCCTTCGCGAACCGGAGATCCACCGCCGCCGCCTGCGGACTTTCCCGGACTCTTGACGGGGAGGATCATCCTCACTGAGGTCTCGGTCACTCGGCCCCGGCAACTCTGGGTAGACTCGACGCCCCCTTTTCGCGACCCAGGAGCGCCGATGTCATCGACCATCTCCCGTGTGCACGCCCGCCAGATCATCGATTCGCGGGGGCAGCCGACGGTCGAGGTCGAGGTTGAACTGAAGTCCGGCGTGATGGGTCGGGCCGCGGTTCCGTCGGGCGCGAGTACCGGCGCGCATGAGGCGCTCGAGCTTCGCGACGGCAGTGATGAAGCGTTCGGCGGCAAGGGTGTTGGCCGAGCGGTTGCCAATGTCGTGCACGAGCTGGCCGACGTGCTTGTGGGTACCGACGCGGCCAACCAGGCCGTTATCGATCGGACCATGATCGAGTTGGATGGCACGCCCACCAAGGAGCGCCTCGGCGCCAATGCCATCCTCGGCTGCTCACTGGCCGTCGCGCAGGCGGCGGCGAAGGACGCCGGCCTTCCGCTCTACCGCTACCTGGGCGGAGCACGGGCAAACGTCTTGCCCGTGCCGATGATGAACATCCTCAACGGCGGAGCGCACGCCGACAACTCCGTCGACATCCAGGAGTTCATGATCGCTCCCGTCGGGGCGGCGACCTTTAGCGAAGCGCTCCGTGCGGGCGTGGAGGTCTACGCCACGCTCAAGAAGGTTCTCGGCGCCAAGGGCCTATCGACGGCCGTGGGCGACGAGGGTGGGTTCGCGCCCAACCTCGAGAGCAACGAAGCCGCGCTGGGAATCATCGCCGAGGCGATCGAGCAGGCGGGCTACACGGTAGGCGACGACATCGCGCTGGCGCTCGACGTGGCGGCCAGTGAGCTCTACTCCGATGGTGTGTACCGCCTCGCCGGCGAAGGACGCGAGCTCGATGGCGCCGGGATGGTCGAGTTCCTCAGCGGGCTGGCCGAACGCCACCCGATCATCTCGATCGAAGACGGCATGGACGAAGAGGACTGGAGTGGCTGGAAGCAGCTCACCGACGCGATCGGTGACCGGGTTCAGCTGGTCGGCGATGACCTGTTCGTCACCAACTCCGATCGCCTCGCACGGGGCATCGACGAGGGGGTCGCCAACGCCATCCTGATCAAGGTCAACCAGATTGGGACGGTGTCAGAGACCTTGGCCGCCATGGCGCTCGGAGCGGGCGCCGGCTACCGCTCGATGGTCTCCCACCGCTCGGGCGAGACCGAGGACGTCTTCATCGCCGACCTCGCCGTCGCCACGGGGGCGGGGCAGATCAAGACAGGAGCCCCTGCGCGCAGTGAGCGGGTGGCCAAGTACAACCAGCTGCTGCGCATTGAGGAGCAATTGGGCCACGCGGCGACGTACCCTGGTCGCGGGGCATTTTCGAACCGCTAGCGGACGGTATGGCAGGAAGCCGAGACTCCAGGGCGTACCAAGTGATCACCCGTGCCGTTATCGCGGACGGGTTCGACCATGCCCCGACTCAAGACCCTCTTCATCGCCGGAATCCTCACCGCCGTGCTCATCGGCTACGTGGGGCCGGTGCAGGCCTACATCGATCAGCGCTCCGAGTTGGCGCATCAGCAGGCCACTCTCGCGGAGCTCGAGGCGAAGCGAGATCGTCTGAAGAAGCAGACCAAGGCCAGCGAGCGGCCGGATGTCTTGGAGGCCAAAGCGCGCGATCTCGGGCTGATCAAGCCGGGAGAGCGGGCCTATGTGATCCGTGGTCTGCCCGACGAGAAACCGCCCCGCACCGAGGCCACCGATGACGGAGGTCTCTGGGGCTGGATTGCCGGGCGTCTCTGACGAGGACGCCGTTCGTGCCCTGCTTGGGCGCACGTCGACCACCACCCACAAGGTCGCATTGAGATGTCCCGCAGGGGGGCCCGCCGTGCTGGAGAACCAGCCGCGTGATTCCGCAGGGCATCCTTTCCCCACCCGGTATTGGCTCGCCTGCCGATCTCTCTCGCGAGCGGTAGCGCGGCTCGAAGCCGAGGGCGGAGTGCGAGAGCTGGAGCAGAGCCCGGAGCTGGCCGACGCTCTTGGTGCCTCTCAGCAGAGCCACGCCGACCTCCATGACGGTCACTTCATTACCGGCGCCGCGGACCCGGCGCACGTGAAGTGCCTGCACGCTCACCTCGCGTTCGGACTGATTCACGGTGGAGAGGTCGCCGACTGGATTCGCGAACGTGCGCACGCGGACTGGCCCAAGGGGTGCTGCGTTCACGACGTCATCGGGACGGTCGATGGGTGACGATCGGGCGACCGTCGCCCAGTTCGCTTGGCATGACGGACTTGAGCGTTTGCACGCTGCGGGACCGTTGATGG
The DNA here is from genome assembly GCA_947258365.1 of uncultured Thermoleophilia bacterium. Taxonomy (GTDB): domain Bacteria; phylum Actinomycetota; class Thermoleophilia; order Miltoncostaeales; family Miltoncostaeaceae; genus CAMYIK01. Next base: position 3,539 of record CAMYIK010000037.1, read on the forward strand.
GCCCACGATCACGGCTGGTGGACGCTGTGCACGACGAGCTGCGTAGGCGCGTGGGTTTGACCTTCACGATCGCCGACCTGGCTCACGTCTACTCGGTCTCGGAAGATTGGTTCTTCGAGCTTGCTCCGCGCGTTGCCCCGAAGGACCCGGACCTCTGGGATCCATCCGTTGTGCTGGATGGCGCGTTCGCGCTCTATTCCCGCAGTGCCCGAGATGCACAGCCCGTATGAGCTCACGAACCGAAACGCCTCGTCGCGACGTCGGCGTACTGATACTCATCGCGGCGGTGGCGTTCGCCCTGATCGCCGGTGTGGCAATCGGCTACGTGGCTCGCGGAGAGCCTGATCCAGGCGACCCGGTCACTATCGAGGGCGAGGTGCCAGCAGTAACGGTGACCGTGCCGGCGGCCCCCTAAAATCCCGCCGATGGCCACCGAAGCCCCAGACCAAGAACCGGAACTTTTTACCGGCGAATACGTGGAGCAGGCCCCGGCTCCAGACGGCCAGCTGCGCGTCGCGTCGTGGAACATCAAGTACGGCGAAGCCGTCTATGCGGCGGTTGGAACTTTGCACGCCGTGGAGGTCCTCAAGAGCGTCGACGTGCTTCTCCTGCAGGAGATGGACGAGCGAGGGGTGGAGACCATCGCGCGTTCTCTTGGCCTCAACTACGTCTACGGCTCCGCGACGGTGCGCATCAGCACCGGGCGGAACTTTGGCAACGCAATCCTCTCGCCATGGCCGCTCGAGGACGTCGTGAGCCTGTCGCTACCGCGGGGCAATCGGCTGATGGGCGGTAATCGGATCGTCGTGCGGGCGACGGTGCTCATTGGCGATGTGCCGGTTCAGGCCTACAGCGTTCACACCGAGACGGTGACGCTGCCGTGGAAGCAGCGGGTGCAGCAATTCGAGCACCTTGCCAGCGCGGCTGCGAGCTGGAGTGGAGAGCACGTCGTCGTCGGCGGTGACTTCAACACCGCGACCCGACGCGGGGTGGCGGTGCTGTCTGGTCTGATGGGCGAGATCGATCTAGATCACGTCTCAAAGGGGGCTGGCTCGACCTTCCAGCGAGCGTCACGGGACTGGCCGTTGGACCACATCTTCGCTCGCGGCTTTTCGACCGCCGAGCAGGGCGTGGTCAAGGACGCGGAGGGCAGTGATCATCTGCCGCTCTGGGTCCGACTCGCGATCGCCTAGTCAGATCCCGGAGCGGGGGCCGTCCAGAGCTCGTTGAGTCCGGGGTCGTCCGTCTCTCCTCGCTCGATCAACGCATGGATCTCCGGCAGAGCCTCGCGGCGGAGATAGACGTGCCGCTGGCCGACGCTTGGCTTTTCTCCGAGTAGACCGGCGCGGACCATGGCCTCGCCGACCTCGCGCGCCGCGGCGCGTTGGTCGGGAGGGGCGCCACGGTGAAGGTGGTCGAACGCCGTGTGGTACTGGCTGCCGACCTTTCCGATTCGCAGCAGTCTTTGCAGTACCCGGCGGCCATGCTGGCGCCGTGGGCACGGATCGTCGTCGATGCCGGTGAGGTCTTCGATCTCCGCGGGGGGCGGTTGACCGTCCAGGCCCCATTCGCGAAGTGAGATGACCATCTCCGGGGAGTAGCGATCCTCATCAGGAGGCTGCCCGTGGGTGGCCATGGCCAACGCGACGTAGACCGGGTGGGCGCCGGTGGCGTGTGCCAGACCCAGCAGGCCGTCGCCACCCGAGCGCCGAATCGGCAATTCGATTGCGGGACCGTCCAAGTGTTCCTCATCGGGGAGCTGCGCAACGGCGATTCGGGCGGAGCGCGGGTGACTTTCGCGCAACGCGAGGTCCGCCAGCTCGGGATGGGCAAGTCCGGGTTCGCCGTCGCGCATCACCAGCACGGAATACCCGCGCCAGCTACGCAGCGCGATCGACCGTTCCGGCGCGCCGGCCTCGACTGCCGCCGCGAGGCAACGGGCCAACACCTTGGCCGGGCCTCGCGGCGCAAAGTCTCGGGTGTGCGCGGTGGTCACCGGCAGTGCCCAGGCGGGGTTGCCGGACCGGTCGAAGCCGGTCCAGACCCAGAGGGTGTACGTGCGGCCGTGCAGATCGCCGGAGGATGCCGCCAGCGTCAGCGCGACGGCTTCGCCTACATCACCGCGCTGCCACTGCGGCAGGTCGCTGGCGACGACCGGAAGGTCGCGTCCAAGCTGTGCCACGGTGACGTTGAGCGCCATCTAGCGAGAGTAGCGCGACCGCCCGTGGCGGTGTCGCCTAGCTGCGGTAGAGGCGGGTGAGGGCCTGGACGCCCGCGGGCCAGAGGCGTCTGCCGGCTTCGGCCCAGCAACGGGTGATTGCGGTAATGGCATCGCGGCGATCACGCTCATCGACCCACGTGGTGGCGATCTGCAGTACGCGGGCGCCCTCGAGGATCTGCTCTCCACACAGGCCCTCGGCGCCACGGCCATCCCAACGCTCGTCCTGCCAGCGGATCCAGGCGGACTGTTCAGAGTCGACGGCCTCTCCGAGCATCACCGACCCGAGTTCGCCGTGGATCTGTTCTGCACCCACGAAGACCGTGCCGATCTCGTGCAACAACGCCGCCTCGCGCATGCGCTGAACGTCCGCCTGTGGCCAGCCGATTTCCTCAGCCAGCGATGCCGCCCATACGGCGACATGGGTTGCGCGATCCACCGCGTCGGGGCCGCGGTGTTCACCGAGCAGCTGCAAGTAGGAGCTCGCGAGTGTTGTGGGGGAAAGGGCGGTAGTCACGATTCCCGGTCCTTCCCCGCGGCCCTCAGGCACGGGTCCTCAATCGAGTCAGTGCTCTAACCGCGTCGGGCCAGAAGGCAGAGCCCGCATCGCGCCAACACACGGTGATCGCCGTGTCCCCGTCGCCGTCACCTCGTCCCAAAAGCGTCACCCAGGTGTCGGCCAACCTGATGACACGGGACCCGTCAGGGATCTGGGTGCCGGCGAGACCTTCCGGACCATCGCCGTCCCAAGATTCATCGCCTAACCGCACCCATCCCGACTGCTCGTCATCGAGCACGCTTGAGAGCAACTCGATTTCCTCGAGCGCGCGCGGGCTATGGCTGCCGTGCAGCGAACGGCGGAGGGCAAATAGCAGCGCCGCTTCACGGAGGCGTTCGCACTTTACCGGTGCCCACGCGAGTGCCTCGGCGATCTCGCCCGCCCAGCGCGAGACCTCGATCGCGCGCGTGACGGTGCCCTTGCCTTGGCGCTCGCTGAGCGAGTGCAGGTAGGCAGCGATAGCTGGAGGCTGGCGTGGGAGGGGTCTCATAGAGGGGTGCGGCACATGCCGCTACCACTCCAGACAGGACAGCCCCTCCCAGAGTTACGACCCGGCCGGCCGTAACTTTGGGTTGCTGCTTAGCAGCGGCCCTTCGCGATCTTCCAAGCCTTGCGGACCTTGAGCGGGACCTTCTTGAAGCAGCCGCGAGAAGTCACGGTGTTGACCCAGCGCTTGCCCGTCGTGCGGCGGAAGATCTCGGGCTGGTTCTTCTTTTTGACCTTGGCGCCGACGAAGGTGCCGATTGCCCACTCGGTCTTGCCCACTCGGGCCCACTTCACCTGGGTCGTCTTTTTCTTGGTGCCCTTGAGAGGCCCCCGCAGTCCCTTGCGGCTGATCTTCTTGGCGATCAGCTTGCGCCGCACCGCGTTGTTGAGCGCCTTCTTCATCTTCGCGTTCGGACGCAGCACTCGAACCGCCGGTGCTATTCGCTGGATGGAGACCACATAGGTCACGACCGCGTCGAAGTCGGCACCGGTGACCAGGTTGCCCGGCATCGCCGCGCCGCCATTTCGGATCTGGTCCTGGATTAGGGTCTTGGTGAGTCCTCTGGCCTTCAGTTTGGGGCCGATGCCGGCATTGGCCCCCGCGGCCGGATGGCAACCTTGGCAGCTGCGAGCGAAGACCGTCTTTCCTTCTGCCGCGGTGGCGTGTGCCGTTGCCGCCTGTGCGGAGTTGCCCGACGGCAGACTCGCGATGACGGCCGCGCTCGCCACGACGGTGGCTGCCACGGCGGAGAGGGTCACGGTGCGCGCACGATTCATTTAGAGGCCCCTTATGACGGCGACGGTGCCGGTTTACTGCTTGGAGAACAGTACGTCCTCATCCGTGACGCGGCGCCCGGAATCCACCGGTTCGTGCCGATCCATTACGCACCGGTAACAGAGGGCTACTTTGGGTACAGAGGCTGGCGGTTCTTCTCGCGAGCCTTCAGCCAGCCCAGTAGGGCTGTGCGCTGCCCGTCGTCGATCCACTCCTCGACCGCGCGCTTTAGCCGCTCGATCGGCTCACCAGAGCCTGCAAACGCCTGAGGTCGACCGGTGCGCCAGGCGATCCAGCCCACCAGGCGTTCGGCATCTCGCTCGCTCATGTTCAAGCGGCAGAACGTGAGGATCTCGTCGGGGTCCGCCAAGGCCGGGCCACGTTAGCGAACATATGTTCCTATAGGAAATCTTCAGCCGGAACTACCGAAGATCCTTAGAGGGCAACCGAGACAGCGACCCGTTCTGGGTCGCTGTCGGAGCTCTTAAGCTTCTTCGGCTTCCTCGTCGTCGTCACCGTCATCGACCGCGTCGAGACTCTCGACGACCGCATCATCGACGACTGGGGCGGCCTCGCCGGCATCGGCTTCCGTCGCCTCCGCCGCGGGCTCCGCGTCGGCGTCGTCGTCGCCATCGAGTGCCTGTGCGAGGGCAGGGGTCATGCTCGACTCCAGATCCACGACCGCTCCGGCGTCTTCGTCATCCTCGACGATGGCTTCGATGAGCAGCGGATCGGCCTCGACGATCTCTTCGGTCTCCGGCTCCTCGAGGCCTTCCGGATCCCAACGTATGCCTATCTCGCCCTGGAGGATCTCCGCCTCCGCAAGAGCAACAGGGTCGCGCGAGATCAACTCACCCGGTGCGGGTGGTGGTGCGGATTCTGCCCGTAATTCAGCGGGATCTGCCGTGAGCCACAGCGTAATCTGCCGTGCTCGCTTAGCCACCGCGTGTACAAGCGCGTAACGCGAACCGTCTACATGCTCGAGCGCGTCATCTAGGCGCCGTCCGTATAGCATCCAGCCCCCTCATTGGGACGTATGTGATCAAGTGCCGACTCGACATAGTAGCGAGCCACGGCTACGTTTGAGTTGTTCGAGTGACCCGCAGGGAGGCAAGGTCCGAATGTTGGTGCTCACCCGTAAGGCCAACCAAAGCATCATGATCGGCGAGGACATCGAAATTTCGGTGTTGTCGGTGCTCGGCGAGAAGGTCCGCCTCGGGATCGAGGCCCCTCGCGACGTCCCGGTCTTTCGCAAAGAGGTCTACCTCGAGATCAAGGCCCAGGGCGACGAGGCGACCATTCAGGTCGCCGATGACACCACCGACGAATAAGTCGGGCTAGGCCCCGATGCCGGGGTCGATCGTGAACTCCACTCGCACTCGGGTACCGGTCGGACTGCTGCTGACGTCCACACGGTCGGCCAGCTGACGCACGATCCACAGCCCGCGACCTCGACTGCCTGAGGGCTCGGGCGGATGTTTGCGCCAGATATCGGGCTGGTGGAAGCCGACGCCGCGATCAAATACTTCGATGATGAGGCGCCCGTCGCTCCATGCCTCCACGTCGACAGGCGGGCTGCCGTGTTCCTGCGCGTTGGCGAGCAGCTCGTCGAGTGTGAGCGCAACATCGCCCGCGCGATCGACGAAACCACTCGTCACTGCGATAGCCCGTACGTCGTGACGAATCTGGGCGATTTCGGCCGGGTCGTTGCCGATGGTCTTGAGGTAGCGTCGGCTGGTGCTCATCACAGCGCTGCCGCTCGCGGGGGACGCGGGCGTGCGGCGCTGTGAACAAGGTTAGCGCTCGCTCCACTCGCCTTGTGAGTTAACGTTCCTCGGGTGCCGAGCCCAGTACCCGCGGCCATGGCCACGAAATCAGCACACCGGCGATCGCTCCGCCCACTGCGAAGACGACCGATTCCAGTGTGGCCCCTCCGGTTGGCAGCAGCTATGGGCCATCCAGCCAGCCCGCGGCGCTGAAGGCGAAGGTGGCGATGAGCGTGATTCCAAGACCCAGCGCAGCGGCACAGAGCACGTTCAGTTGCTTCAGCCGACCTTCGTATCGGGCGAGCAGCACCGGTGCCGCCGCGGCGAAGATCGGTGCCAGGTGAAACGTGACACCCGGGCGCGCCACGATCAGGATCGCCCAGAGGGCAACCACGACGATGGCCGCGAGCCCGACGCGGCTTAGGGCGAACATGGGGAACTGGGAGTAGTCGACATGCGTCCACCACTACACACGTCTCCCCCGAGACGGATCTTTTACTAGGCGGCTGCGACGCGCCGGGAGCCGCGTCGATCCTCCAGCGCGTAGTCGCAGCCGGTCGCCACGATCTGGGCAACGCTCGCGACAAAGAACAGCCTCGTGCTCTGCAGAATCCTTTCGCGGTCCCCGTCGGTGGCGATATTGACTGTGGCGGTAATCGACACCTCGCCAACCGAGTCGAGGCGCTTGCCGATTGCCCGCCCAGGATCGATACCACCTTGGCGGATGGAGATCGTGCCCACGCGCTCTCTTGGGCCCAGCGCCGCGTCGACCGCCACGACCAGTGGGTGAGGCCTGCGTTGGGGCAACTCTTGGAGACGGTGCTTCAGGTTGAGCGCGTGAAGGGGCTTCTCGAGCGTTCCGACCACGTCGGCGCCAAGCGCCCGCAGCCGGTCTCCGACGAGTGGCCCGAAGGCATCGCCGGTGGAGCGGTCGGTGCCGATGCAGGCGAACACGACCGGTCGATTTCCGATCTCCGTGCCGAGAGCACGCGAAATGCGCGCTGCGGCATACGGGTCATCGATCGAGGTCTCCACGCGAGATCTGTCCTTTTGTGGCTAAAGCGGCCGAAAAGCAGGCCGATGAGGCTTAAGAGCGACCGTACGTGCCCTCAAGGGGCACGGCAACCACGCCGAGTTCAGCGAAAAACCCAACTTTCGGGGGAGTGTGTCCACCGCGCCGATGTGCGGAGACCAGAGCATTTTCCGATGAAGAGCATCAAGCCGACATCACTGTTGCGCGACGAGCAGCCCCGCCTGCTGCATGAGCCACTGCCACTTGGCGACGACCTCCGCGCCGCTACCGAGCGCATCGCCGGGGTCGCCGCGGCGAGCGCCGCCTCGGTGCTCGCGCAGATGGTCCGCACTCCCGTGCCGGCGACACCTCTGTCAGCTCGTACCCTCGAGGCACGTGACGCGGCTTCTCTTCCGCAACTGAGTGGCGCCTTTCCCGTCGGTGCCCACCGGGCACTCATCGGTGACTTCGTCGGCGACCTGCTGGTCGCCCAGTCATCGGAGATGGTCCGATGGACCGGCACGAATCTGCCGGTCTTGGGATCCGCGGACGCGGCGTGGGCCGCCCGGCGTCTCGCCGATCTTGCGGGCATCGCGCTGGCGGCGTTCGCGCTGTCGCTCGGTCGCACCGTGGACCTGCGTATCGAGCCCGAGTCGATCCCGGGGCCGGCCGGCCATAGCGCCGCCGCCGCCCTTGCTCGCGCTCGGGAACGCAGCGACATCGTGCTTGCGCTGGAGTCGGCTCCCGCCAGTGCGCGCAGCGTCGGGGACTTCTTTCTCCTGAGCGATGTGAGCTCTCACGAGGCTCTACTGGCCGCAATCGAAGACGACCTATAACCTCCGGCGCGTGAATCGGGCTGGCAAAGGACTTCTGGCGGGTGTCGCGGCGCTTGCCACCTCGCTCGCATTCACCGCGCTGGCGACTGCGGAACCGGCCACTCAGACGATGGCCCCCGGAGTGAAGATCGATGGGGTCAACGTCGGAGGCATGACCGTCGCCGAGGCCAAGGCCACTGTGCTCAAACAGAGCGTGGCGCCACGCCGCGAGCGCTTCGTCGCTCGCTTCAACAAGTTGCGCTTCCCGGTCTACCCGGCGCGACTCGGCTACAAAGCCGACGTCGACTACGCCGTCCAGGTCGCCCTGCTTTTTGGCACACGCCGTGCCGTGCCTGAGGGTGGGGTCAACGTCCGTCTTCGCCAGCGGGTGAACAAGAAAAAGCTGCGGGCTTTCCTTAAGGCCAAGGCGGCCAAGGGTGTCCTCAAGTCACGCGACGCAAGACTGGGCGTCTCGAACAGGGGCTTCAAGGTGACGAAGGCTCGGTTCGGCCGGGCGCTCAGCATCACGAAGGCTGAGAAGAAGATCCAGCGCTTGATCCTGGCCCCGAAGCGGCCGGCTACGGTCGCTGTGCTCGCGACCAAGAGGCTCAAGCCGGCAGTCACGAATCCCGGCACCGGCATCCTCGTGAATCGCAACACCTTCAAGCTGCAGTTCTTCAAGGCCGGGAAGATCCGCACGTTCCCGATCGCCGTCGGTCAGATCGGCTTCAGCACGCCCGCTGGGCGCTGGTCGGTCACCAGCAAGCAGAAGTACCCCACGTGGTATCCGCCGCCCTCGCCGTGGGCAGCCGGCGCCAGCCCCGTTCCGCCAGGTCCGGGCAACCCGCTCGGGACCCGCTGGATGGGCCTGAACGCGACCTTCATCGGGATTCACGGCACACCGTCGTCCGGCTCACTCGGTAGCCGTGCATCCCATGGATGCATCCGCATGGGCATCAACGATGCCGAGTGGATGTTCGACCGGGTCGAGGTCGGCACCCCGGTCGTGATCGTCTAACTCCCCGACTGGTCCTTGGCGAGGGCGGCTTTGATGCGGCCCGCGGAGGCGACAGGCAGCATGGCGCTCAGATGCATGCCCGTCGCGTTGGTCTCTTGAGTCACGTTGTGGCCGTCTGCATGAACCGCCGCGATGAGGTCGCCGCGGTGGTACGGAATGATCAGTTGCACGTCGACCATGCGCTCCTTGGCAAGCTCCGCGAGGCGCTCGCGAAGCAGCTCGATTCCCTCGCCGGTGGTCGCGGACACCTGAAGCGCCTCTGACGAGCGATGGCTCAACGCCGTCCGGCCGTTGTCATCCACCAGGTCGATCTTGTTGAGCACCAGTACCCGTGGAATCTCGTCGGCACCGATGTCTTTCAGCACGCTCTCGGCGGCGGCGATCTGGGCCTCTCGCCGATGCTCCGGCTCGGACGCGTCAACCACGTGGAGCAGCAGGTCGGCCTCGTTGACCTCGTCGAGCGTCGAGGCGAAGGCCTCGACGAGTTGGTGGGGCAAGTGGCGGATGAAGCCGACGGTGTCGCTCAGCAGGACACGCCACCCCTCATGTTCGATCGCCCTCGTCGTGGAGTCGAGAGTCTCGAACAGGGCGTCGTTCACCGAGACGTTGGCTTCGGTGAGGCGGTTCATCAGGCTGGACTTGCCGGCGTTCGTGTACCCGGCCAGAGCAACTCGGGGCACGTCAGACTGCTGACGACCTTGTCGGCGCAGCTCACGGGAGTCGGCCACTCGCCCAAGGCGCCGGCGCAGCCGGCTCATGCGGGTACGGATCAGGCGCCGATCGACTTCGAGCTGCGTCTCACCGGGGCCTCGGGTGCCGACCCCACCACCGAGTCGTTCGAGGTGCTGCCAGAGGCCTTCCTGGCGGGCGTAGTAGTACTCCAGCTGGGCCAGCTCGACCTGCAACTTTCCTTCCGCCGTGGTGGCATGCAGGGCGAAGATGTCCAGGATCACCGCCGTGCGGTCGACCACCCGAGTGTTGAGACGATCCTCGAGCGCCCGTTGCTGGCCTGGCGTCAGCTCACCCTCCGCGACGACGATCTCAGGCTCTTCGCGCTCGACGATCTCCTTCACCTCTTCGAGGCGCCCCTTGCCGAGATACGTACGGGGGTCGGGCATGTCGCGGCGCTGAATGACCGTGGCGATGGTCTCGGCGCCGGCGGTGCGCAGCAACTCCGTCAGCTCGCCAATGCGCTCATCGGCGTCTTCATCACGCGGCAGGCTGGCGAGCACCACCGCTCGCTCCGGGCCCAGACGACGGAACTCGTCCTCGCGGCCCTCGGCCTTGCCTCGATACGTGCGCTGGGTCTCGAAAATCCTCAGCTACTCCTACCGGTCGACATCGCGCAGGCCGCCCTCAGCGGTCCGTACGGCTAACTCCATGGTGCGAACAATTGCACGTTCTGGCACGGGTCCGACAGCCCGGAGGAAGATCAGGTTGGGGCCCACCCCGATCGACAATGCGGCCGTGGCGTCGTCTCCTTCGATCCGGACGCCCTGGCTGCCGGGAATGGCGGAGGGGGTCCAGGCTCGTGCGCCGTCTTCGTCGGCGAGGATCCCGACCGAGCCCTTCCCGACGTTCGTGGCGGTGATCTTCTCGTCCCAAAGCGCCAGCACGGCGGTCAGCCGGCCTGTGTCGCCAAAGCTCCACTCGCGAATCGCGCCCGCCTCGAAGCCGGCGGACTCGAGTCGCTCGACGCCACCCTCGTCGGCGCGGCCTGCGAGCGCTTCTTGCACCTCGGCGACTCGAGCCACTCGAGCGACGCCATCATCGGTGAGTCCTGACGGTGTCGGAAGGACCTGCGCGAGGCGCAGAGGATCCACAGGGGCGGGCCCTCCGCTGCCGGCGCGCGTGGGGCCGCAACCCGCGACCAGGATCACCGAAAGGGCCGTGATCAGAATCACAGCGGGAAGGCCCCATGGCCTTCTCACACGCCTTAATACGTCTCCAACCAAGGCCAAATGCCACATCCGCATGCTGAATCTATAATCGCTGGCGATCTTGCCGATAGTGGCATTCAGGTAGTCCTCGTCACCAGGAGAGTCGATGAATCCTGCCGCTCGAACAGCGGGTAACACGACAAAGACCTTCGTACTGCTGGCAGCCCTCACGGGTTTGCTGGTCGGCATCGGCTACCTGTTCGGTGGAGCGGGCGGCCTCGTCCTGTTCGCCGGCATCGCCATCGTCATGAACTTTGCGATGTACTGGTTCAGTGGGTCCATGGCGCTGAAGATGAGTCGCGCCAAAGAGGTCACCGAAGAGCAGGAGCCTGAGCTCCATCGCATGATCGCGCAGTTGGCGCAGCGTGCCGGTCTGCCGAAGCCAAGCGTGCACATCACGCCGGCCGATCAGCCGAACGCCTTCGCCACCGGGCGCAACCCCAAGCACGCCGCCATCGCGGTGACCCAGGGCATCCAGCGCGCGCTGCCGCAGCGCGAGCTCGAGGGCGTCTTGGCGCACGAGATGGCGCACATCAAGAACCGCGACATCCTCATCGCGAGCATCGCCGCGATGGTTGCCGGTGCGATCTCCTACATCGTGACGTTCCTTCAGTTCTCGCTCTTTTTCGGAGGCGACGACGACAACCCGCTGGGCCTGATCGGCACCATCGCCGCGATCATCCTCGCGCCGCTGGCGGCCGTGATTATCCAGATGTCGATCTCGCGTCAGCGCGAGTACATCGCCGACGCTACCGGCGCCGAGCTACTCAATGATCCGCTGCCCCTGGCCGACGCTCTGGAGACTCTCCAGCGGGGCGCGGAGGCGGTGCCAATGCAGGTCAACCAGGCGGCGGCACCGCTCTACATCGTCAATCCGCTTGCGAGCAACCTGGGCGCCAAGAAGGCGATGTCGGGTCTCTTCTCAACTCACCCGCCCACCGAGGAGCGCGTTGCGCGTCTTCGCCGCATGGGCGGCCAGCCGGACATGCGCCTGCAGAGCTTCTAAGGCGCGCAGCCGTAGACGATGAAGGGCTCGCTGGCGCGGGCCTTCGTCGTTTACGGGGCGCTGTTCGAGGAACGGGTGGGGGTTGCCAACTAACCTCGGTCGGCCTTAACGTGCCGGGCATTCGAAAACGATCAATGGATGGTGCGCGTGCGCAAGCGTTCAACTCTTCTCATAAGCCTCTCCGTCATGCTTGCCCTCTCGGTAGCGGCGTGCGACGACGATGACGAGCCCAGCGCCGAGGAGGCGTTCTGCAGCGACGCTGCCGCCCTCGAGACGAGTGTGACGTCGCTGGCTGATCTCGACGTTGTGGCAGAGGGCACCGACGGGATCGAGGCTGCCGTCGGCGACGTGCAGAGTGACCTTCAGGATCTCTCCGACAGTGGCTCGGAGGTCGCCGCCGACGAGATCGACGCTCTCGACGACTCCCTCAGCGGCCTCGAGGATTCACTGAACGCCGCCGGCGAGAACCTCACCGCGGACAACGCGACTGACGTGATCAGCGCGCTTGGCACGGTGGCGACCTCCGCTCAAGCGGTGCAGGACAGGTTCACGACGGTCTGCGAGTAGCGCCGGCGAGCGCAAGGTCTTCACCGTGCGCCTGACCGCGTCCAAGCGCGGCTGGGGCAGGCGGCTCAGCCTTCTCACCGTGACCGCCGACAACGCCGACACCGTCCGGGCTCGCCGGGCGGTCGTCGTCCGCTCGGCGGGTATTCGCGCCAGGCTGTCCCCGCCACGCCGTGCGGCTCTGGACAGGGGGCTGCTCCGCTACCGCGTCACTCTGAAGAACACCTCGACCACCACCGCGTGGGACGTCAAAGTCGCCGTGCGCCTGCCGCGACGGGCGGTCATCGGGCGCTCGGCGACTACCAAGCGGTTCGCGGCCATCGCTCCGGGCGAGACCAAGCGATTCGTCGTGACCTTCCGGGTCAACCCCCGGTCCAAGGGCAAGGCTCGCGCTCAGCTGAAGGTGCGGACCGCGAACGCTCGCGCTGTCGCTCGGGGTCACAGCACGACGCTTGGATAGACCTCCCCAGCTAGACTCCTAGGCACCCGACCCGGGCTGGTAGATCCCCGCCTCCCGAAAGTCTGCGCCATCCCGGTAGGGCGCCTAAGTGCGGGAGCTTTTCGAAAATAACGAGACCATCATCCTGTTCTCGGACGGGCTGGTTTTCTTCGCCCTCGGCTTCGCCGTGTGGCTTCACCGACGCCGGGCCACCCGGCTGCGGCTGACCTCGTCGCTGATTTGGCTGGCGACCTTCGCCTTTGTGCTCGCGCTTGGCATCTGGGGCTACGTGTTCGTGCCGATCCAAGCCGAGACGCTCGATCCGGGCGCCATCAAGGTGCTGACCGTCTTTCGCGCGCTCCTGCAGATGCTCGCCTTCGTGCTGCTGCTCCAGTTCGGGCTGCGCCTGCTGGACATCACTCGGCAGGCCTTGATCGGGCTCACCGCCCTTTCGGTGATGTGGTTCGGGCTCATCGTCTTTGGCAACGCATGGTTGGCGGAGATCGAGGGCTGGAGCGTGCTGGAGTGGGAAGCCTCGGTCGTCGCGATGTCGCGGTACACCATCCTGATCCCGGGAGCCATCCTCAGTGCCGTTGGCGTTTGGCGTCAGCGCGAGGCGCTTGGCATGGCTGGGCTGGCGGGGATCAGGCCCTACACCGCCGCAGCAGCTGCAGGGCTCGGCCTCTACGCGATCGTCGGCGGACTGGTTGTCGACCCGGCGACCTGGGCTCCACCTGGCCTCGGGAATCAGGCCGACTGGTTGGAGATCACCGGTTTTCAGATCTCTGTGCTTCGAACCCTCGTGGGCCTCTCCCTTTGTGTCTTGGTGGTGAAGCTGCTCGAGATCTTCGAAGTGGAGGCGGCTCAGCAGATCGAAGCTCTGGACCGCGCGCGGCTGGTCGCTGAAGAGCGCGCACGCTTCAGCCGAGATCTCCACGACGGCACGATCCAATCGATCTACGCGGCCGGCCTTCAGCTTGAGGCCACCACGATGCGCGTGGAGGACTCGCCCGTGCGAGGTGAGATCCGCCGCGTCGTCGAGAGCCTGAACAACGTCATCGACGGTATTCGTGGCTACATCAGGAACCTCGCTCGGCCCGAGGAGAGTGCCATCGGGCTGGCCGCGAGCTTGCGCGCGGTGGCCGACACTCATGCCCGCGACGCCTCGCGCGACGTGCGCTTTCGCGCCTTGGGAATCGAGGCCGCCGGGCCCCTGCCGCCTGAGGCATCACACCATCTGGAGCAGATCCTGCGCGAGGCGCTCAGCAACTCCCGGCGCCACGGCGGGGACTGCCGCTCGACCGTCTATCTCAAATTTCGTCCCGACGAAATAGAGATGCAAGTGCGTGACAACGGGTGCGGAATGGACCTGGAGCAGGCAAAAGCCGCTAACGGCCTCGGGCTGCGTAACATGACGGAACGTGCCCGCAGGCTTGGAGGCAGGCTTACCGCCTACTCTGAGGAGGGCAACGGCACTCGTCTGATGGTCTCGATCCCGCTGGATAGCGAGGTACTTGATGAGCCGCCTACGGATGCCGATGTGAAAGACAAGGTGACGGTCTGATGCCAGACAAGATTCGTGTTCTCATCGTCGATGATCACGCGGTCGTTCGTATCGGTATGCGCACGCTGCTGAGCCACGCCGGTGGCGTAAAGGTGGTTGGCGAGGCCGGAACCGCGGCTGAGGCCGTGGAGATGACCGAGCGCCTGCGCCCCGATGTCGTGTTGATGGACGTGCGCCTGCCAGATAGCTCCGGCGTAGAGGCATGCCGCAAGA